>JAKLKD010000280.1 GCA_023150845.1 Myxococcota bacterium
CCTCGGCGAGCAGGCCCTCGGCGTCGCGGCGGAGCTGGTGCACGACGCCCTGGAGCCCGATGAGGTCCCCCCGGGCGAGCAGCGCCCCGGCGAGGCTGTCGAGGAGGATGGCGTGTAGGCTCGGCGGCACCCCGGCGGCGAGGCGCTCCCGGGCGGTCTGCTCGGCGAGCTGGAGCTGCCCCGCGTCGAGCAAGCAGGCGATGAGGTAGGCCGAGAGCCCCGCGCGCTGGGTGGGGTCCTCGGTGAGCTGGAGCGCGCGCTCGACGCCGATCAGGGTCGAGGCCGGGCGGTCGTCGCGGCGGTAGGCGTCTACGGCCTGCAGCGCCGCGAGCCGGGCGACGTCGAGGAGCCGCTCGTCGAGGGCGCGGTCCCGGGCCTCGCCCCAGGCCTCCCCGGCGTCCTCCCAGCGCGCGGCCTGGGCGGCGGTCAAGGCGCGGCGGATGTCCCGGGCGAGGGCCTGCGGCAGAGTGTCGAGGTCAAGCTGCACTTCAGGCCGCCTCAGGCGAAGACGTCAGAAGCGCCCGGTGAGCCCGACGCCAGCGGGGCTCACGAGGAGCGCGGTGTCGTCGGTGACGAAGTAGCCGACGCCCAGGCCCGCAGCGCCGACGCCGAGGAGCCCGATCGTCGAGAAGCGCAGCATGTTGAACTGGGCGCTGAGCGCGTCGGCCTCGTCGCGGTTGAGGGAGGCCGGGGCGGCCCGCGCCGCCTCGATCTCGGCGTAGGTCGGGTTGACCGCGGCGAAGTTGAGCACGGCGCCGCCGAGGAAGAGCGCGCCGCCCGCGCCCATGAGCGCCACCCGGGTCATGTTCACGTCGCGCTCGGGACGAGGCTCTTTGGGCTCCTTCGTCTCCTTGGGCTCCTCGACCTTCTCGGGCTTCTTGCCGCCCTTTCCGCCCTTCCCGCCGCCGCCCGCGTCGGCCACAGCACCGCCGCCTAAGGTGCCGCCCTCACAGAGCGCGTAGTAGTTCGGCGCCTGGCCGAAGGTGTACCACTCGTTGTAGAGCTTGGCGTCGGGGCAGTGGACCTGCACGAGGTGGCGGCCCTCGACCACGAGCTCAAACTGGTTGAGCAGGCGGCCATCGACGAAGACCTTCACGTTGGGGCGATCGTCCCGCACGCCGGGCTCGACGTGGGGGCGCGCGCCGACCTCAAGGCGCAGGGCCTCGAAGAGATCCTGGGGCTCCTGGTCGGCGACGAGGGTCGTGTCGAAGGAGTATTCGAGGTCGGCGAGGAGCGCGAGGCGCCAGAGCTCCAGGGTCTTCTGGTCGCGGTCGCCGTCGTAGTACTCCAGCACGCCGCGGTAGAACCAGATCGACGCCAAGGACTGGCTGAGCACGACGGACGAGGACGTCGCCGCGTCGGCCTCGGCCTGGTCCAAGAGCACCCGGGCCTGCTCAAAGTCGCCGTCGTTGATCGCGCCGAGGGCGGCCTGCACGTCCTCCTCGACCTTGCCCGCCCACGCGGGGGACGCCGAGAGGAGGCCGAGGCCGAGGCCAAGCAACAGCCGAGGGGTGGAGAGGGTCATTCGCATCCGCGCAGCTCCCAGTCCGAGTTGTCGTTGGCGAGGTCGAGGCGGAAGGTGCAGGTCTTGCCCGCGACCGCCTTGACCGTGCTCCGGCGAGGTACGCCGCCGTCTTTGGGCGTGACCTTGGTGCGATAGCTGCCCGCGGGCACGTTGTCGAGCTTGAGGCGCCCGCCGCTGCCGTCCCACTCTTTCGAGAAGCCGAAGCTGCTGTTCACGCTCAGCTCACCCGCGCCGATGGGCACGATCATGAGCACGAGGTTCCCGCCGTTGGCCGCGGCCGCCGGGGGCGTGCCGCTGGCGGCGGCGCCGTCTTTGGGCGGCGGGGTGGCCACCGTCTGACCGCCGCTGGGCTTGACGCCCGCGGTCGGGGTGGTCGGGTTGGAGGGCGGCGTGGGGTTCGACGGGGGCGGGTTCGACGGCGTCGCCTCGGCGGGGCGTGTGGTCTCCGTCGGCGGGGTCGGGACCTCCGTCGGCGGGTTGACCGGCGGCGTGGTCGTGTTCTCCCCCGTCGCGGCCGGGATCTCCGCGGGCGGCGGGGTCGGGGCCGGGTCGTCACCGCCGCCGGTCACGGCGACGCCGACGGCGATGGCCAACAAGAAGGCCGCCGCGAGGCCGATCCACTTGCCGACGCCGCCGCTGGCCGGGGGCGCGGGCTCGGCGACGGGCGGGGCCGGGCGCTCAACCTTGGGGGCCTCGACCTTGGGCGCCGCGATCTTGGGGGCCTCGACCTTGGGCGCCTCGACCTTGGGGGCCTCGACCGCGGGGGCCTCGACCTTGGGGGCCTCGACCTTGGGGTCGTCGGTGAAGAAGGGCTCCGAGAGGCCCAGAGATGCGCCGACCCCGAGGCTCGGCTCGGCGTCGACGGCGGGCGGGGCCACCGACGGCGAGAAGCTCGGCTCCGAGGGCTCCTCCGCCGCAGGGGCGTCCGGCGTCGCGGGGGCGGCCTGATCCACGCCCTCGGCGGGCGCGTCCTCGGCGGGCGCGTCCTCGGCGACGCTGGGCGGCTCCTCGGCGGGGGGCTCGACCGGCGCCGGGTGGGGCTCCTCCTCGGACGCGGTGTCCTGGGAGAGCGACTCTTGGACGATGTAGGTGGAGTCCGCGGGCACGAGCGGCGGGACCTGGGTGGGCTCCAGGGCGGGCGGGGGCTCGGCGGCGGGGGACGCCCCGGAGGACGGCGGCGCGAAGGGGATGGCGTCCCGGCGCGGCGGGCGGCTGCGCGGCGACGAGGCCGGGCCGTCGTCGGGGGGGATGGTCTTGTCAGACGGCGGCGTGGTGCGGTCGCCGCTGCCGGGGCCGACGCCTTCGGTGTCGAAGGACGCGCTGCGATCCTCAAACACCGTCGAGCCCGCGAGATCGTCATCCTCGGAGGGCGTGTGAGGGTTGGCCTCGATGCACGCGCGCACGGCCTGCTTCGCGAAGCGGCTCAGGCGCATGCCCGGCGTCTCCTCCAGCAGCTCCTCCATGTGGTCGGTGAGCTGGTCGGCGCTGGGGCGGTCGGTGGGCTCGTAGCTGAGCATCGCCCGCAGGAGGCTCCGGAGGCGCTCGGCGAGGCCGCCCTCCAAGGCGCTGAGGTCGATGTCCGCCACCCGCTGGACCATCGAGCGCTCGTAACGCTCCGGGCGGATGTGAATCTTCCCGTAGGCCTGGCAGGTCAGCACCTCGTAGAAGGTCACGCCCAAGGAGAAGATGTCGCCCGCGGGCGTGTCGGGGTCGCCGAGCAGGCGCTCCGGGGCCATGTAGGCCTGGGACCCGAAGGCGAGGGCCTGGGTCTTGGCCTCGCGGTCCTCAAAGTTGGCCCGGGCGGTGCCGAAGTCCAGGAGCTTCACGTCGCCGTCGATGGTCAACATGACGTTCGAGGGCTTGATGTCGCGGTGGATGAGGCGCAGAGGCTCGCCGCCCTGGAGCGGCACGGTGTTGTAGGCGGCGTCGAGGGCCGAGGCGACGGCGCGGATGCACTCGAAGGCCGCCGGGAGCGAGAAGGGCTGGCCCACCGAGGCGAGATAGGCGCTCAGGGACTTGAGGTCGACGCCCTCGAGGTACTCCATGATGACCGCGGCTTGGCCACGCACGGAGGTGAGATCTTCGACACGCACGATGTTGCGGTGGCGCAAACGGCCGAGCAGCCGGGCCTCGTCGCGGGCGCGCTGGGCGATCTCCTCATGGGTCGTCCACTGGCCGTGCAGCACCTTGATCGCCACGACGGACGAGAAGTTGTCCGAGGTGACCATCTCGGCGAGGTAGACCTTCCCGAAGCCGCCCTGGGCTAGCTCCTTGAGGAAGCGGAATCTACGCCTCGGGGTCATGCGGGGGCTCCAGAGTGAACACGTTCGGCGCCTGCGCGAGCGCTCGCGGAGTATATCCGTTCCTGGTGACCACTACTTGCGCACGAAGCAAGCTCAGCCATCACACAGGCCCCCTTCCGCCTGGGCCAGCTCCACGAGCAGGTGCATGGTCGCGAGGTACTCGATCACGCGCTCCTCGATGCCCGCGTTCTCTTTTTTGACCTTGTCCCAGGACCATTGCAGGGCGATGCCGCGGCCCCAGGGCGCGTTGTGGTCCAGAAGCTCGGACTCTTTGGCGAGGAGGATCGCCGCGATCGCCATCACCGTCGCGTCGGGCTGGCGATCGTCGATGAGCTCGGCCTCGCGGTAGACCTCACCGACGGACGACAGCAGGTACCAGTCTTGGGCCTCGATGCCCGAGACCCGGCGCAGGTTGACGACCTGGCGGCGGCCCTTCTCCTCGTTGATGATGTAGCGGAGGGCGCCGTAGCGGGGGCGGACGTCTTGGGTCTCGCCGCAGAGGGCGTCGGCGAGCTGGTTGGGGTCGCCGGCCTCTCGCAGGAGCACGGCGAGGCGCTCGCCGTAGTCGTCCTGGAGATCCTGAACCTTCTTCGCGGCTTGTTTGGCCTTGGCCTCGTCGAGGCCGAAGGTCTTCATGTTGTTCTCGCGCTCGGCGGAGACGTAGCTGATACGAAGGGGATCTTCGGCCCGGATGAGCTGCTTGGAGCCCTGCTCCACGCCGGAGATGTCCTCGACGCTCAGCAGGTAGCCGTTGACGCCGACCCCGAGGAAGAGGCTCGCCCCGGCCATGAAGAGGCGCCAGTTCACATCCATTTTTTGGCCTCCTCACTCGTCGGGATCTGGATGCGGGTGCAGTAGCCGTCGCCTCGGGCGTAGTCCTTCCAGGCGCGGAACTCGGGCATGTCCGCGTAGTTCTGGCCGTAGTAACAGACCGCCAAGAGGTGCTGGGCGATGATGGCGTAGGCGTAGTGCTGGGTCTCGCGGTGCAGGGTCGAGCCACAGCCGTCCTGCTCCAAGAACGAGGCGTCTTTACACTTCACCTGTTTGCCCAGGTAGCCGGGGTCAAACTCCAGCTTCTGGGTCTTGAGCCAGCTCGCGTAGGCGTGCTTGAGGTTGCGAGGGCGGCTCTTGTTGCCGTCGAAGCGGGTGTCGTCGTACCCGGCGTTGTGGGAGGCGATGGCGATCTGCACCGCCGCGCCGGAGTCGGCGATGAGCGGGTCCTCCAGGGGCTCCCGGAGGAGCTGCATGGCGCCGCGGGTCGAGGCCGAGAGGTCGCCGCGCTCGTCCGGGGTGCAGCGGTCGATGATGCACTTGTTGTCTTTGACGTAGGGCGCGTTCTTGAGCACGTTCGGCGGCGGCGTCACGCGGTCAGGCGTCCAGGGATCCGTCAGGCCCTTGATCTTGCAGTTGGCGACCTGCATCCCGGCGCGGCGGCCTACCTCTGGCATAAACTGCCAATAGCCCGTGGCGCAGACCGGAGAGACGGCCCCGGCGCGGTAGCGGGACTCTTGGTAAGGGATCGCCGCGAAGACCTCGGGGAGCTTCTCGCCGCGCAGCTCGCTCACGACGTAGGCGTAGTCGCCCTTGACCGCCTCCAGGCGCGCCCAGAAGTTTCGGGCCTTGATGTGCTGCTGGGCGGAGCGGGTGACGTAGTCGAGGAGGACGGTGTCCCAGTTCTCTTTCTGGAGCAGGTCTTTGCGCCGGGCGAGCTCGGCGTTCGGGCGCTGCACGAAGTCGTGCCAGGCTTGGTCGAAGCCCTCCAGGAGGTTCGCGTCGGTGACGATCTCGTCGGTGACGACCTCGTAGTACTCCTCACCGTCGTCGGTCGCGCCGAGCTTGGTGATGGACTTCTGGTACTCCTGCACGAGCGGGATCACCACGGCCACGGCGATGCCCATGGCGATGAACACGAGGCCGCCCAAGAACCAGGCGGGCACGCCCTTGTTGGTGCGCAGCTCCTTCACGTCGCTGGGCTGCACCTCGGGGCTGCCCGCGGCCGCGTCGGAGAGGATGCGGTTCTGCTCCCAGACGCCGAGGCGCCGGGCCTCGATGAACTGAATCGTCACCCCGCGGCCGGGCGGGCCGAGGTGGAAGGCGCAGCCGTCGGTGAGGTAGGCCGGGTTACGCAGAGGCTGGAGCTCGTTCCAGTCCACGTTGGGGTGCGGCGCCATACGCACCTGGTTGGTGCCGACGGGCGCCAAGGAGACCGTGGCGCCGTCATAGGCGGAGATCACGGCCTGGCGGTCGTCGAGGCCGCGGTAGTCCTTGAGGTTCAGCCCGCCGGGGCCGGGCCTCGCGCCCATACGCACCACGGGCCCGCGACAGACGATGTCGCCCTCGAGCTCCAGAGGGCCGCTCAAGACCCTCAGCACCACGTCCCAGCGTTCCTGGCTGCTCATCGCTTCAACACCAGCGCCTGGTTGAAGTCCACCTCATCCATGAGGAGGTGTGGGGAGAAGATACGCTCACCCTGGCACAAGTTCCAGGCTCCAGCCGGAAGTCTTAGCCAGGCGCAGAGATGATCGACCACGGCGCAGGTCGGGAGCGCCGTGGAGATCGGCGCGCGGAACCGGGCGGGGTGCTCGGGATCGGCCACCTCAAAGTGCACCCAGCGCTCCCGGGCCACGACGGGGTGGAGCACCAGGGTGGAGCCCTCGGGGTAGGTGGAGAGCAAGGTCTCGCCCGGGGCGGGGCCTGACTCGGGGCCGAGGCGGTAGTGCAGGGTGATGCGGCCCTGGAGGTCGGCGCGCAGGGGCACAAAGGTCGCCGTGAGGTACGACACGGCCTCGGAGAGCGTGAAGCCGCCGGGGAGGCGCGACTTGATCGCCGTGCCGTTCGGCCCCCGGAGCACCCGGTAGGAGAGGCTCGGGCCGCCCGCGGTGGCCTTGAGGGCGTCGGGGGGCCGGATGTTCTGGAGGTCGATGGAGGCGCTGCCCCCGGTGAGGCTCAAGGGCGGCGGGCCCGACTCCACCCGAGGCGCGGTGACCTCTGCGGGGTCGAAGGCTGGGGCGCGCGGGGCCTCGACGGTGGGCGCCTGGACGGTGGGCGCCTGGACGGTGGGCGCCTGCACGACCCGAGGCGCCTCGACCACAGGCGCGGGCTCGGGCACGAAGGGCGGCGGCTTTGGCGTCGTGGTGACCGGCGGCAGGCTCACGG
>JAKLKD010000281.1 GCA_023150845.1 Myxococcota bacterium
CAACAACTGCGACGGCGCCGTAGACGAGGACAGCGCCGCCGACGCCGCGACATGGTACAGCGACGCGGACAAGGACGGCTACGGCGACAAGAGCACGACGACCCAGTCCTGCGCCTCGCCCTCGGGCTACGTCACCGACGCCACGGACTGCGACGACACGGACGCCAGCACCTATCCCGGCGCGCCGGAGACCTGCGACGGCGACGACGACGACTGCGATACGAGCGTCGATGAGGACGCTGTTGACGCCGACATCTGGTACGCCGACGCCGACGGTGACGGGTTCGGCGACGCCGACACGACCCTCGAGGCCTGCGATCTGCCCTCGGGCTACACCGACGACGACAGCGACTGCGACGACACCAACCCCAAGCTCTCCTCAGGCTGCTTCCCCGGCTTCTCCGGCGTCACCGGCTCTACCTGGGAGACCCTCACCGCCAGCACGGAATTCACCTACTCGCTCCAGACCTACCACATCGCCGGACAGCAGTACCTCTTCAACATGTACGACGCCACCGGACAGCGGTACGACGTCTCCGCGGGCACCTGGACCACCCTCTCGGCGACCGCCCCCTACAGCGCGCCGTGGACCTCAATGGCACCCGTGGGCTCGGATCTGTACATGATCCGCAACAGCAACGTCTACAAGTACACCCCGGCCACGGACACCTGGACGACGGTGACCTCGATCTCCGGCGGCGACGACTACAACATGACGGAGTCCGACGAGTACGGCGTGGTCTATGGCCACACGACCAGCGGGCAGATCGTCGAGTACGACACGGTGACGGGCAAGCTGACCTACACCACCACGGGCTACGGCGCCGAATATGAGACGCGCCTGGGCTACGACCCCGACACCCGGGCGATCTTCTTCGGCGCCTACGACGCCAACAAGCTCTACAAGTTTGACCTGACCACCAAGACGGTCTCCGTGATGACCTCTCACCCCGAGAGCCAGCTCAACGACATCTTCTGCTCCGACCGCTCCGGGCACATCTACGCCGCGGGCAACACCAGCGGCACGACGATGTACCAATACACCGTAGCGACCGACACCTGGAAGGCCATCGCCAGCCTGCCCACCGACCACGGCAACAACGGCTCGTGCACGGTGTCCGGCGACGGCTGGCTCTACGTCGGCACCGGGAGCAACGCGAAGTTCTACCGGCTCCAGCTCTACTAAACGAGGGGTGTTAGGCCCGTCTCGGCGTCTCAGAGCAGGTCTTGAGACGCCGAGAGGTCGATGCTGTAGGTGCCGGAGCAGGCGCTCGCCGTCCAGGAAGAGGGGTAGACCCGCACGGCCCAGTAATCCTCGTCGCCGGAGAAGCTCGCGCCCTCAAACTCGGCCTTGAGCACGCCTGTACCCGAGGCGGAGTCCTTGAGCGTCGGGGAGCCGCGGGAGGAGCTCGTCGCGTAGAGCTCGACGGTGTAGGAGGCGCCCGAGGGCACGCCGCTCACGGCCACGGAGAGCGAGAGGTTCGCGTACCACTCGTCTTCAGCCTCAAACCAGAACCAGTCCTCGTCGGTGCTGGTGTGGAAGGTGAGGCCCGAGAGCGTGACCTTGCCCGACTTCCAGAGCGCGCCGCTGGAGAACTCGCCGAGGCTGTACGCCGCCGTGAGCGAGTTGTTGGGGGAGGCGCCCGCGTCGTAGGTGTCGTAGAAGCTCTCGTTCACCTGGCTGTCGCAGTCGTTGTCTTTGGCGTCGCAGACCTCGGTGGCGCCGGAGTACACCGTCGCGTCGGCGTCGTCACAGTCGCCGCCGTTCTCGGTCTGCCCGTCGAAGTCGTCGTCGGTGTTGCGGGGATCGACGACGACGAGGTTCACCGTCGCCGAGCCCTCGTTGCCCTCCTCGTCTATGGCGAGGAGCGTGATGACGTGGGTGCCTTCAGTGAAGCTGATGCCCGCGCCGCAGTAGCCCGAGGAGTCCGGGGAGCCGCTGGCGAGGACGCCCATGAGATCGGAGGCCCAGGTGCAGGTCATGGCGTCGGGGTCGGACACGTCGTCGACGACGACCCCTTCGAGGAGCGTGGTGGCCGTCGTGAGGGTCTTCGTGCCGCTCGTGGGGCTGAGGATCTCGACGGTGGGGCGACCGTCGGGGAGGATCTCTACGCTCACCGTGGCCTGGTCGATGTTGCCGTCGCTGTCCTCGATGGTGAGGGTCAAGGCGTGGACCCCCTCGGTCATCACCGGGAGGTCGGCGCTGATGGCGCCGCTCGTGGCGGGGTTGCCCGTCCAGATGAGGCCGTCGCGGCTGGACACGACGCTGGCGACGAGGGTGTCCCAGGCCTGCTCGTCATCGGTGGCCGTGGCGACGACGGTGACCACCTCGTCGCCGGAGTAGGCCTGTCCCTCGGAGGGGCCGATGAGGATGACCTCGGGGGCCCCGACGACCTCACCGCCATACGACATCTCCACAGACACCGTGGCCTGGCCGCTCTCCCCCGCGTCGTCGAAGGCCGTCAACGTCAGGGCGTGCAGGCCGGCGGAGAGCGTCGAGAGCGCGGCGTAGGTGATGCCTTCGCTGTCGGGGGTGAGCGAGCCCAGCTCACCGTCCAGCGACGAGCTCAAAGAGACGAGCAGCGTCGACGGGTCCTGCTGGGAGTCGCGGGCGAGGCCGTAGACCTCCACCAAGGTGCCGGGCTGGTAGATCGAGCCGTCCTCGGGGGAGGTGATGCTCACCGTCGGGGCGGTGTTGTACACCTTCACCGTGGTGTCGGTGCAAGCGGCGAGGCCGATCAGCAAGAGAGGGAGGGCGGCGCGAAGGTGCGGCATGGGGGGGCTCCGCAGGACTGGGAAGCCTTCACTATAGCGGAGGAGCGCTCAACTTGGTCAAGGCGCGCTCACATTTCCCCACGGCGGCGGGGCCAGGCCCGGGGCGGCGGGGCCGCGGTCGGCGACATTCTCACAGCCCACCCCGCGCCGCACCAGTCTACCAAGATGTTGAGTTCACGACACTTTCTTGACAGACCGGAGACGGCAGCTCGCCAGGGAGGGCCCGTCTGCGGGGCCCGCCGAATCTTCATCGGCCTCGTTTGACCAGGCGCTCGCCGAAGCGGGAGTTGGAGCGGGACTTGAGCGGACGGCGCTGCTCACGGACGTCGGCGCCGACCCCTTGGTGGGGGGCGAGGGGATCGATCTCGACGATCTTTCGGCCCTTGGGGCGCAGGAGCCAGCCCGCCATGGCGTCGAGCACCCGGGCCCCCGCGGGCTCCAAAGGCGCGTAGTGGCCGACGTCGTCAAAGCGCCAGATCACCGCGTCGAGGTGATCGGCGAGGAGCTTGGAGGTCCAGAGGCGCTGGACGGGATCCAAGAAGCCGTGGGTGATGAGCAGGGGGCAGCGGAGCTGATCCCGGGTGACCACCGGCCGCCGCAGGAGCAGGTCGCGGACGAGGGCGCCGGGCATCGCGCCCACCCGCGCCGCGTCCTCGGGGGCCAAGGCGTTGAGCCCGATGAGCCCCCGGGAGCGCTCGCCCAGCACCATACGCCGCCCCAAGAGCACCGTCGGGAGCTGGGACATGGACACCCGCGCCATCGGCGGCGTCGGCAAGACCTTCACCGGGGCCACGGGCAGGGGCGAGATCAGCGCCGCGCCCTTGAGCGGCAGGCGGGAGGCGAGCACCGTCGCGACGAGGCCCGAGAAGGAGTGCCCGACGACGAGGATCTCGCCGCCGAGGGCCTCCGCCGCGGCGGTGCAGGCGTCGAGCACGTCATCCAGGCGGGGATCTTGGTCGGCGTGGTCACCGTGGCCAGGCAGGTCGATCGCCCATGAGGCGAGGCCCCGCGCGGCGAGGACCGCCTGGGTTCGGGCCCACATCCAGCCGCCCATTCCCAGGCCGTGTAACAACAGCACCGGCGGGCCCTTGGGCTCGCCGATGGCGGGAACATGGACCGCGCTCTGCGCGGCGAGGAGAGGCACGTCCAGACTCCTGAGCGGGTGGGCCCGCGTTGCGCGGGCTCCCCAGAGTAGCCAACTCTCGGGGGATTAGCCCGGAGAGACGGGCTTCAGGCGCGCGCCGCTGGCGACGAGCTCGTAGGTCGTGCCCGCCGTGGCCTGGGCCTCGGGGGTCAGCTCGGGCTTGCGGGCCTCGGACTTGTAGTGCTCCACGGTCTCGGGATCGACGGCCTTGGCGACCACCTCCCCCTCAAGCTGGATCGCCTGGCCCGTGCAGTCGAGGGGCAGGCCCCAGGCGTGATCCTTCATGGTCACACGCATCATCTCTTGGCCGCCCTCGGGCGAGGTGAGCACCATCCAGCAGCCCTTCTTGGAGCAGACGTCGGCGACGCGACCCTCGACACGCACAGTCTTGCCCGCGAAGCTCGCCGAGTCCTTCAAGAGCTGGGCGGCGGGGATCACGTCGTCGGCGGTGAAGGCCGAGCCGAAGGCGGACCAGCCCTCGGGGGCGGCGACGGCGGCGGTGGTCTCGGGGGCGACGGGAGCGGCGGGCGCCTCAGGCGCGGCGGGCGCCTCGGCGACGGGGGTGGGCTCGGACGCGCCGCAGGCGATGAGGACGAGGGTGAGAAGCATGAGCACCTCGATGGGGAGTTCAGTCCCGCACAGCCTAACCACGGCCACGCGGGGCGTCTCTACTCCTTGGGCGCAGGAGCCCGTTCAGGCCTGCGCCGCCGCAGCTCCGCGCGCAGGTCCTCGGTCACCCGGCGCTGGCCCCGGAGCAGCTCGGCGATCACCCCGGTCACCCCCAGCACCGCCGCCACGGTGAGCAGGCAGGCCGCGAGCACGAGGGACTGCACATGGCCGTTGACGCCCTGGAGGTGGTAAAACGTGCCGCGCAGGCCCAAGAGCAGCCCCGGGACGAGGGCCGCGACAGCCAAGGTCCCAAAGAGCGCGAGGGGCCGGTGGGTCGCCGCGGCCCGGAGCGCCGTGAGCCCCGCCCGCAGCACATACTCGGGCAAAGATCGAAAGAGCCGCGAGGGCCGCGTCGGCGGCCGCGCCGTCACCGGCACCGACACCACCCGGGCGCCGCGCTGCCCGGCCTGCACCAAGGTCTCTAAGGTGTAGGTGTAGCCGCCGACGACCACGAGCGCCGCGGCCAAGGCCCGGGAGTGCGCCCGGAAGCCCGTTGTCACATCTGGGGCCCGCACCCCGGAGAGCCAGCTCACCGCCGAGCTGCCCCAACGCTGTAGCATCTTTTTGATCGGCGAAAAATGCGACAAGCTCGCCGTGCGACGGTCCCCCAAGCTGAGGTCGGCCTCCCCCCGCAGGATCGGCGCGATCAAGGCGGGCAGGTCGGCGCCGTCGTACTGGTGATCCCCGTCGAGGTTCACGATCAGGTCGGCGTCGAGCTCTAAGGCCCGGTCGATCCCCGCGGCGAAGGCCCGGCCGAGGCCCTGTCGTGTGGGCAGGCGCAGCACATGGTCCGCCCCGGCGGCCCGGGCGACCTCGCTCGTGCCGTCGTCGCTGCCGTCGTCGATGACGAGCAGCTCCACGGCGCTCACGCCTGGGATCGACCGAGGCACCGAGATCAAGACCCCGGCCAGCGTCGCGGCCTCGTTGTGACAAGGCACCTGAACGATGAGCCTCATGGCGCCACCCGGAGCGCGTAGACCCGCAGGGCGTCGAGCTCCGCGACGGCCTCACCGCCGACCCCGGCCTCACCGAGCTGCGCGCCGACCACGACCCACTCCGCCTCGGTGAACAGGGCGAAGCAGGGGCGCCCCGCGTCGAGGTGGTGGCGGATGAGGCCCGGCGCCGAGGCCCCGCCATCGGGCGAGCGGGAGGCGAGGATCATCCCCGGGCGATCCTGGAGCCCAAAGAGCGGGTCGGGCACCTCGGCGAGCACCAGGGCGTGATCGGGCACCACACGGCCCAGGGCCTCGGCGATCGTGCGGTTCACCTCCCGGTGCAGACGGTGCCGGTTGAGGTCGATCACGACGGCCTGCCCCGCCGACCAGCCGAGGCTGAGGCCCAAGGCCAAGGCCGCCGCCGCCCCCGACCGCGCCCAGGCCGAGAGGCCCAAGCCCAGCGCCAAGACGAGGGGCAGCCCGTACAGGACCTGCTCGGCGAGGGCCGAGGGGGGCTCGGTGAGCCGCGTCACGGCGAGCACCCCCGGCGCGGCGACGACGAGGCCCAAGGCCACGAGCGCCTCACGACCGGCGGCGAGCTGTCGCATGAGCGGGCTCACGAGGATCGCCGCCGCGGGCAAGACCGGCAGGAGGTACCGCTGGTTGAGCCCGAGGCCGCCGTGCCAGCCCATCGCCCCGTAGAGCCCCACCCAGGCGGCGATCATGAGCCAGAGCGGCGCTTGGGCCAAGGCCAGGGGCCCCGCCCGCAGGAGCGCCCAGAGCGGCCCCAGGAGCAGCACGAGCCAGGGGCAGCTCTGCGCCAAGGCCCGCTTGAAGTTGCCCAGGTAGAGGATCCCGCCGCCGGGCCCCCGAGACATCGCGGGCTCCAGGGCGGGCAACGAGAGCGCCCGGAGGTCGATGACCAAGGCGTAGACCCCGCGGGCGAGGCGCTCACAGGGCTCAGCGCCCACCGCAGCCAAGACGCCGAGGCCCAGCGCGGCGAGCGCCGCCCGGCCCGCGCTCCCCCACGCCGCCCTCCCCTGCCCTGCGCTCCCCCGCGCCGCGCCCCAGAGGCAGAGGAGCCCGAGGCCGAGCCCCAGCGCGCCGAGGTGGGCGCCAACCCCCGCCGTGCGGGCGACGTGGACCGCCGGGCTCGTCTCCGAGACCCCGTAGCTCAGGAGTGACCACTCCCCGAAGCGGGCGTGGTTGCTCCAGGCCAAGGCCAAGAGCGGCGGCGCGGCGCCGAGGCTGGCCCAGGCCGCCCGCCGCCCCCAACCCGGCCCGGCCAAGGCCGCCGCCAGGGCCGGCAGCAGCAGCACGCCGTCGAGGCGCTGGGTGACCCCGAGGCCGAAGAGCAGCCCCGCCAAGGCCGGGCGCCGCGCCGCCGCCACGAGGGCGCCGAGCGCGAAGG
>JAKLKD010000282.1 GCA_023150845.1 Myxococcota bacterium
GATCCTTGTGGCCCACGGCGCGGCCCAGGCCCAGGCCCAGGCCACCGACACGACGAGCTCCGCGCCCACGCCCGAGGCCGCCCCGCCGGCCGCGTCTAGCGAGCCAGAGGCCGCCCCGGTCACCGCGCCGGAGTCGAAGCGGAAGTGATGAGCGGCACCCGCTCCAGCGCCCGACGTAGCGGGAGCTGGGCGGTGTCCAGGTAAGCGAGCGTCGTGTCGTCGAGCTTGTGCCCGACGAGTAGACGCACATGGAGCAGCTCGACGCCGGCGGCGCAGAGGCCCGTGAAGAAGGCCTTCCGCGCCGCGTGTGTGGGCTGCCTCTGCCACACTCGAGGATCAACCCCTGCGCGGCGCCAAGCGCGGTTGAAGCTGCGCTGAACGTGGCCCCGGCCGGTGAGCTCGGCCTCGGGCCCGTCGCACACGCGCCCGCTCTTGGAGCGCCAGGCGCGCATCAGCTCCACCAGGCCGGGATGCAGAGGCACGCGCCGGCCGCCGTAGCCGCCCTTGGTGTCTTCAGGCTGCCAGAGGACCTCCGCCCGGTCGAGGTCTACATCAGCCCAGCGGAGGCGCAAGACCTCCTGGATCCTGGCGCCAGAGTAGCGGAGCACGACGGCCGCGCGCCAGGTCCACCCGGGGCCCAGGGCGCCGATCATCCGGTCCACTTCCTCCCAGCTCGGGGCGCGGGCGATGGGGCTGCGCCTGGCGCCGAGCTCCATCCTCACGGCCCGGGCGATCGTCCACCCGCGATCGGCGCCCCGCCGGTCTGCCCAGTCCCAGAGGCGTTCGATGGCGCGGACGTGGTTACGCACCGTCGAGGCCGCCCGGCGCCGCCCGTGGCGCCCCGTAGGCCCGCAGAGCACGTCGTCGTGATACCGCTCGACCTCGGCCGCGGTGAGCGCCTTGAACCCCAGGCGCCCAGCCTCGGCCCAGTCCAGCCAGGCGCCGAGGACCTGGATGAGCTGGTCAACTCCCCGCGGCCGGAGGCCTCGCGCCCGAGCGCGCAGGTACACCTTGACGACGTCGCGGAGGCCCTCCGCGGGGGCTATCGCGTCAGCGCTTGGCGCAGGTCCGCTTGCGTCGCTGAGCGTCGCGAGGAGCGCCCGCGCGGCTTCTTCGGCGCCTTCCCCGGTGAAGGTCTTTGACTTCGCGGCGCCGTCTTGGCGCCAGCGGACCTTCCACTTCTCTCCGCTGCGCTCGATGCTCGCCACGCCTCGATCTCCTGAAGCCAGGCCTCGATCGCCTCGATGGACGGCCGCCACCGTAGCACCCGGCGGCCCCGGCCGACGTTCACCGCCGGAGCAGGTTTACCCGCGAGCTCACCATCGGCCACCAGGCCGGCCAGCGTTCGGGGCTGTACGTCGAGGAGCTGGGCGACGTCGCCCGAGCTCCAGTACGTCCCCTCGGCCTTCACGACTGCACCCGCCAGCGCGCGCCGGCGCCCTCGGCCTCGATGACCAGGCGCCCGAGAGCCTGGAGCTCACGCACCGCCCCGCGCGTCGTCGTGTCGCGCTCGCGGAGGCGACCGGACAGGTAGTGCACAGCGAGGACCTCGTCAGCGGGGAGCACGAGCCCCGGCGAGCGCAGGAGCTCGGCGAGCGCCTCGGCCTCGGGGCTCATCCGACCCTCTCGGGCGCGTACTCCACAAGCCAGGCCTCGGCGAGCTCACGCCGTCGCGGGTCGTCGCTCGTTTTCCACACCGTCGCCAGCTCGTAGAGGTAGCCGGCCGCGTAAGCACGCAGGTCTTCGGGCCATCGCTCATGCGTGCGCTGCATCCAGAACACGAGCCCCTCGCCACCGAGCGCGCGGAGCTCATCCAGGTCTACGGCGCTCACGCGCACCTCCTCGACACGCCGAGCTCCGGGAGCCCGGCCTGAGCGCTGTAGCCCTCGGCGCGCCAGCCCTCGGCGAGCTCGCGCCGACTGGCGTCGGGATCGTTCCTCCAGAGCTCGCCAAGGGCGACCAGGTGCGCCGCGGCTGTCTTCTGCGCCGCCAAGGACGAGCTTGACGCGCGCAGCACGAGGAGCCAGGCCTCGGCCCGCCCGACGACGTCCGCGGCGCTCTGCTCCAGGTGCGCCGAGGCCTCGGCGAGCCAGGCGCGGGCGGCGGCGCGCAGAGCCTCATCAGCCCCCGGAGCCTCGACGAGCCCCCGGGCCAGGCGCAGCAGGTGATGGGCCGCGCGGTCGCGGGCAGGGCCGTCGAGGTCTTCGCGGCGCATGTCGCGCTGGTACAGGCCAGCGGCGGCGCGGGTGGGGTCGTTCATGGCGTCACCGCCCAGCGGAACCCGAGCTTACGCGCCCACCGGGCGCCCACGACCGGCCCCCACTGGCGAAGCAGGTTGAAGATGATCCCGACGTCGTCGACGTCGTGCGCCGCCCGGGCCATCTCGTGGCAGAGCCAGGCCGCGTCAGTGCGCACCCACAACGCCGTGACGGACACCGTCCCCTCGTTCGCGTGCTCGGGCGCGATGAGCATGAGCTCATCGGTCCACTCTGCGAACAACCGCGAGCAGTGCCAGCGTGTCGCGTGGTCCTGGTACAGGTCCAGCTTAGCGAGCCACTGGTCACGGGCGGGCGTGTAGGGGGAAGCCAGGTGATGAGCGCACACGCGCCCCGCCCGCTCGGTAAGCCGCTGGGCGACGACCTGCGCGAGCTCCTCGTCGGGCGCGAGCTCAACCGGGCTCAAGACGACGTAAACGCCGCGCTGCACCCACTCCGTCGGCCGCCGCGTCCCCGCCAAGAGACGCAGCGAGCGGAGACGCGTCAGGAGCTGCTCCTCGGCGCTCTCGCTCAGCGGCGCCTCTGATGAGTAGTCGCAGGCCTGCGCGACCACGCCCACCCAGGCCCACGGCGAGAGCCCGAGGGCGTGCAGCGCGCGCCAGGCCTCCCGGAGCTCCTCCTCGGCGGCGCGCGTCTCGATGGCGCGGGTGAGGTCCTCCTCCATCGTCGCCAGCACGTCGGGATCGTCGCCCTCATCGTCGAGGTCCAAGTCGAGGTCCGGGTCGAGGTCCTCCACCGTCGGGTCATCAGGCCCGAGCTCGCGCGCCTGCTTCTGCTGTACAAGCCCCACGATCCGCTCCTCTGGCGTCATACACACCTCTGGCCAAGGCAGGGCCTCGGCGCTCCGCAGGTTCTTGAGCACGGCGCGCACCACGCGCGTCAGCCCCACGAGCTGCACCATGTCGAGCTGCGCCTCCCAGGCCTCCCACCCGCACGCGGGGGCATCGTCGCGCCGGCGCAGCTCCATCGCCGCCGCGCGGGCCTCGGCCTCGGTCTCCCCGATGCCCCAGCACCCGGACTCGTCGGGGAACCAAGCGAGCCACAAGGTCAGAGCGGTCACGGCTTCACCGTCGCGCGCAAGGCCTGCCTCACCCCGAGCGGCAGCGAAGCAGCGAGGAGCGCCGTCCGCAGACGGTCGAGGGCCTCGGCGTCGGCCTGGCTCGCCTCGTCCTCCGCGGCCTGGAGCGCCTTCACCCGCTCGTGCAGGTCGGCCAGTGAGGCGTCCTGCGCGTCCCAGCCCCGGAGCTCCGTCCAGCTCTCCACGGCCTCGCAGATGCGCACGGCCTCACCCCGGGAGACCTGGCTGAAAAGCTTCACCGCGGCGAGCTCGTGCGCGCCGTGGTCCTCGACGAGCACGGCCTCATAGAGCTCGGCGAGCTCAACGGTCTGCTGTATCTGGATCAACATCGCCGAGTAAAAGGGCAGGTTCATCCCTCACCTCCGCCAGACATAGACTTCTCCCAGGGGCGCACGAGCCCGCCCCGTAGCCCGGCCCTCGTCGGCCGCGGGTGAAGAGGAGGGCTCCCCGGCCCGGCGCGCTGGGACGCAGGCGAGCGGAGAACACGCTTGGGGGCGCGGAGAGCCCAGACCAAGCCCGCGCGCCGGGCGCAGGCAGAAGGGCTCCCCCACGCTCACCGCGGAGGGAGAGCTTGGAACGTCGACGCTGAGCGTGTGAGCGTGAGGGAGCATAGATTACCTCTGCGGTAACTTTGCTCCAATGTTCCTCTATGGTAAAGTCACTTTACAATTTCTTCACAATTCGCCAGTGCGCTACCAGCACGGCAAGATCCGAGCGCCGCTCGGCATCGAGTACAGGTAGAAGCTCGACTAGGTCGCGCTCCAAAGGATCTACATGCTCCGCTACGCCATTTGGCAGATTCAGAAGCAAGTCACCGCCACAACATCTGGCCCATTCTTGGGCCGCCGCTAAACTAATCGCGCGTTCTCCAGTCTCCCACCGGCTTACCGTGGCCGTGGTCGTTCCTAGTCGTTCCGCGAGCTGGCGTTGTGTGTACCCGGCCGCGATGCGAGCGGCAGCGAGATCTTTAGGTCCCATGCTGTAGCCTTACCGGCTTCCGAGCTTGCACCAGAGATACCTCTGGGGTAACACAAGAGTTGTTACCGGAGAGGTACTCGTGCTCAGACCTTATAGAGTCCGCACCGGCCGCAACCTAACGGACGTGGCTAAGCAAGTAGGCTCAACCCCTGCAACCCTCAGCCGGGTCGAGACTGGGAAGCGAGTTCCATCACTGCCTCTCGCTGCGGCGGTCATGGTCGAGCTGGGTCTTACCGATACGGAGATCGCCCAGGTGGTGCGCGAGGTAGCGCGTGATCAGCGCGTGCCCGCATGAGCCCGCCATCTGACCAGGCCGCGACGTCCTCGCAGGGCGAGGACGGTGAGCCGTGAAGCGCTACGGGTGGACACGGCTGAAGTTCGGCGCCCGTCGCTTCGACGGCGTGACGGTGTCGCCGCCGTTGGACGGCGGTAGTGCGTGGTCCTTGATGGTGCCGGTACCACCGCTCAGCGTGACCATACCGCTCAGCGCCATCGCCTTAGAAGCGGCCTGCGAGGAGTGTGATGAGCGTTATCCGCTGCCTGAGTGGTGGCGCCCGTTGGAGTCTGAAAGCACGGACCAAGCGGCGATGATGTGGGGCGTGGTGTCGCGGTTGGTTCAGCAGTGGTCCGATCCATGAGCCAGCAACGTCCGCCGCCCGGCCTCGGCTGGTTTCTGCTCGGCCTCGGCCTCGGCGTGGCGCTGTCGTCGCCCCCTCGCCGCCGGCGGCCTGTGGAGCCCGAGCCCCGAGCGCCGGAGCCCCCGGCGCCGGCCTCGAGGGCGCCGCGCTTTGATCATCCTGAGCCTGCGGAGGAGTAGATGCTGGCCACCATGTCAGGCCCCGAGATCATCACGTTGGCGTTGTTCACCTGCGTATGGCTCCTTGTTCTTCTCAACAGGCGGAGGTGAGCGATGAACACGCCGCTTGCCCCTACCAGCCTCGACGCAGAGCGCGCCGTCCTCGGCGGAGTGCTCCTCGACTTCGCACAGCTCGACGAGCTCGCCGACGTGCTCAACCCGGGAGACTTCTTCGCGGAGAGCCACGCCCGATGCTGGGAGTTCATGCTCTCCCAGCGGGCCCGCGGTCTGGCGCTCGACGTCCTCGGCTTGGCCGATCACCTCCTCAGCCTCGGCGACGACGTCGAGCGCTGGGGAGGGCTCGCGTACCTGCCCGGCCTCCCCGAGCTGGTGCCCACTACCCAGCACCTCGGCTACTACGCCCAGCTCGTGAAGCGCAGCGCGCGCCGGCGCGCTTACTTGGCGCTCGCCCAGGGCCTCATGCGCCGCGTCTCTGAGGGTGCCGAGCCCGAGGCCCTCGCCGAGTTCACCGAGCGCGAGCTCCTGCGCCTCACCGCCGACGTCGGCGAGCGAGGTCTCCGCCCGGTGAGCTCCATCCTCACCGAAGAGTGGGCGAAGCTGGAGGCGGCCGCGGATAGGCCCTGCGAGATCACCGGCGTGCCTACGGGCCTCACCGACTTGGACGCCTGGACAGCCGGGCTCCAGGCCGGGGACTTGGTCGTCTTGGCGGCGCGGCCCTCGATGGGCAAGACAGCCCTAGCCATGCAGATCGCCGCGCACGCGGGGCTGATCCGGCGCATCCCTACGGCGGTCTTCAGCCTAGAGATGGGCGGAGGGCAGCTCGTGCGCCGGATGCTCGCCAGCGCCGCCGGGGTAGACACCCAGGCGATGAAGCTCGGGCGCGTGAGCCGCCGCGAGGGCTGGCCGGCGCTGGAGCGCGCGAGCGAGCCCTTTCACGGCGCCCCGCTGTGGATTGACGACACGCCAGGGATCTCCCTCGGCGCCCTACGCAGCCAGGCCCGGCGCTGGAAGGCGCGCCACGGTCTGCGCCTGGTGGTCATCGACTACCTGCAGCTCATGTCCGGGGACCACAACCTGCCCCGGGAGCAGTCGGTGGCCTCAATCTCCCGGGGGCTCAAGGTCTTGGCGAAGGAGCTCGACGCGCCGATCCTTGTGCTGAGCCAGCTAAACCGCGCCGTCGAGGCCCGCGGCGACAAGCGGCCGTTGATCTCAGACCTGCGGGAGAGCGGCGCGATCGAGCAAGACGCCGATGTTGTGACGATGCTCTATCGAGACTCGTATTACAATACTGACGCGGAGAGCCCCGGAGAGACAGAGATCATCTTCGCCAAACACCGAAACGGCGCAACTGGAACGGTCAAAGTTCACTTTGACCCCCAGTTCACCCGATTTACCAACCTGAGCACACGTTACTGATGAGCGACGCGGCGGTCATCAAACCGGACGACGTTCGCGCGGCCTTCGCCGCGCTCGCTGACGTCGTGTCGGTGACCGCGCGCCGCGTCGGTATGGGCTTGGTCGAGTGTTTGGACTGGCGCACCTGGTGCTCACCCGACGCTGTGAAGCAGGCCGCGGGGTGGACCGGGGGGATCCGGCGCAAGAGGATGGCGGGGTTCTGCTCTTACCGCTCGGCGCGCTCCGTGAGCTACGGTCTGCGCGAGCTCGAAGACGCCGGGTTCCTTCAGACGACGAACCGAAAGCACATGTCGAGCTGGTATCGGCTCAACGTCGCCGCTGTGCTCGCCGCGGCGGCCGCCCGGCGCTCCGCGCTCGAAGAGGCC
>JAKLKD010000283.1 GCA_023150845.1 Myxococcota bacterium
CGCCGATCCGCCACTGGGAGGTCGACAACGAGCCTGACCTCAAGAACAGCCTCGCCCCCAAAGGCGCGGTCGTCCGCTACGACCCCAAGTCGTTCTGCCTCCCCGACCAGTACGCCCGGGTGCTCCTCGCCACGTCGAAGGCCATCAAAGCCGCGGATCCCGGCGCCTTCGTGCTCAACGGCGGCCTCTACCGCCCACACACGCCCCAAGGCGCGGCGTACATGCGGAGCTTGTTCGCGGTCCCCGGGGTGCTCGACGCCATCGACGGGGTGTCGATCCACGCCTACTTCTCGTCCAAAGACGACGCGGCGCTCGACCGCGCGGTGTCCCTCGCCGAAGAGCTCGCCCCGGGCAAGCCGGTGTGGATCACCGAGACGAGCGTGCCCGCAGTGTCAGAGGAGGCCGCCCACGTCAACGAGGACTACCAGGCCCAGACCTTGGCCCGGGTCATCGCCTTGGCGCTCCAGCGCGGCGTCGCCCACGTCTTCTGGCACAGCCTGAACGACCCGCCGAACCGCCCGCCGGGGCACAACGCCTTCTGGTCCAACTCTTTGTACCGGGCCGGGGCCAACCCGGGCGACCCGCTGACGATGAAGCCCGCGGGCTACGCTTACCAGGCGCTCGCCCAGGCTTTGGCCGAGGTGCCCCGCGACCAGGTCGTCGCGGCGGCGGACAAGGTCCAGATCGGCGCCGCGACCTTGGTGCTCGACGGCCAGCTCACCGTCGATCCCGCCGCCCAGGTCGCGCTCCGCCTCGGCGAGCCGACCCCGGCGAAGGTCAGCAAGGTGAAGGCCGCGGACGGGCCGACGCTCGTGCGGCCCGCCTCCCGCTGAGGCCGCTTAGCGCTCGATCTCGATCCGTTTGGTCTCGGCGACGGCCAAGGGAATGAGGCCGAACGGCGAGTCCACGTCCATGTCGGCGGCGAAGCCGACCTCGAGCTTCTCGCCCTGGAGCACGTCGTAGATGGCCGTGCCGACGTCGAGGAAGTTCACGGTGATGGGGAAGTTCACCGTCTGGGTCGAGGCCCCGGCGCCGACGTCGCCGAGGTCGGCCAAGAACCCGCCGCCGACGTCCACCCCGGCGAGGTTCACGGCGAAGTTCACGTCCTGGAAGAACAGGTTCGAGCCATGGTCGTTGTCGACGTTCACGCGCAGGTTGAGGTCCGCGCCGGTGAAGGAGATGTCCTTCACCTTGAGCTTCTCTAAGGAGAAGGTCGGGCGGCGCGGGGCGGGGAAGCCGCCGTCCTCGCTGTAGGGCAGGTCCACCGGGCCGAGGTCGGTGTCGAAGCCGAAGGAGCCCTGGAGGCCGAAGCCGATGTCGTCCTCGCCGCGCACGGCCTGGACCATCTCGAAGAGGGTCTCAAACTCCAAGGAGACCGGCAGGGCCAGCTCGCTGGCGTCGGCGGCGGCGAGCTCGAGGCCGTCGGGGCTGTCACCGCTCAACCACTCGACCTCTTCAAAGGCGAGGGAGTAGTTAAACCGATCGAGGTTGATCGTGAGCGGGTTGGGGTTGTTGACGTTGAACACGAAGTCGGACTCGATGCCGTCCCAGTCCACGTCGTTGACGCGCAGCTCGGAGAAGGTGACCGTCGGCATGTAGGGCTCGACGTCGAAGTCCTCACAGGCGGTGTTTAGCGCCGCGACCAGGACGAGGGCGGGGGCGAGCTTGAGGGTGCGAGCGTTCATCGTGTCAGCTCCTCGACCGAGAGTGGAGTCCAGGTCGTTACAGGTCCATCATAGCGGGGTGGCGTCGCAGCCGCCGCGTCGGCTCGGTGGACGGCGCTCGACGCCGGATCTTCGAGGGTGGACGGAAGAAACAGCGCGGGATCCGGCGTGACCACGACGACGCGGAGGTCGCCGGGGCGCAGGTGGGCCTTGAGCGCGGCCCGGGCGGCGTCGGCGCTGGGGTTAGAGCTCGGCTCAGGCCAGCGACCGGCGGGGCCGAGCGCCGCCTCAGCGAGCAGGGCGGGCAGGCCGAGGGTCGCGGCGGGGGCGGCGGTCGTCAGGGGAAAGTCACCCCGGGCGGCGGCCTCCAGGGCGAGCTGGGTGAGGCCGAGGGTCTCGGCGAGGCGCGGGTTGGGCAGGCCACCGACGAGTAAGGTGAGGGTGCCCGCGGCGTCCTCAGCGCCCAAGGCCGGGGCGGGCACCCGGCGCAGGCTCAGGCGCGGCGCCGGGGCGCGGGCCTTGAGCAGGGGCGAGAGCAGCTCGGCCTCAGCGGCGGCGAGGCCGTGGTCCAGGGCGGCGCGCTCGGCGGCGTTTAAGGCGGGCAGGGGGTGGCCCAAGGCGAAGGCGGCGTCGCCTGGGCGCACGATGATGGCGCCCTTGAGGCCCTCGGTCTCGGCGACGGGGCGCGGCGTCGGGGGCGTCGTCGAGTTGGGGGGCAGGGCCATCAACGCGGCGTTCAGCCGGGCGGCGGCGTCGGCCTCGACGGCGGCGGGAGCGGAGACCCCGGAGAAGACGCCGCTGCGCACGACCCGGGCGGCGTGGTGCGCCCGGAGGTCGTCGAGGGTGAGGGCTGGCAGGGTGGTCGTCCGGCCCTCGGGCGGGTGTCGGTAGGGGTGGGCCTCGTACAGCCAGGCCATGAGGCCCCAGGCGGCGAGGCGCTCGGGGTCGGGCTCGGTCAGGGCGTAGAGGGCGGCGGCGCGGGCGCGCTCCAGGGCGGCCTCGTCGAGCTTCGGGCGGGTGAGGGCGGCGCTCAGCGCCTCCGCCAAGCCCGCGGCGGCGGCGCCAGGGCCGGTGACGGTGAAGGTGGCGAGCTCCCGGGAGACGCGGTGGGAGGCTGTGCCGCCCAGGGCCGCCGCGCGCTCGGCGGCGTCGGCGTTGATTAAGGCGGCGAGCAGAGAGGAGAGCCCCTCCTTGCCCGTCGGATCCGTCGCCGAGCCCAGGCGCAGGGTGACGGTGATCATCGCCTGGGTCTCGTCGGCGGCGGTGAGGGTCGGCGGGGCCAAGGTGAGGCGCTCGGCGGCGCTCGGACCCGCAGGAGGGGCGGGCAAACAGGCGAACCACAGGAGCGTCAGGGCGGAGAGCGCGGGCATCGAGGGCTCCAGTGGGGCCGGGGTCGGCCTGGGTCATTCTACCGCGGGGCGGTCATTCCTGAGGGTGGCGAGGCGGTGGCCGCTGTGGTATGTCGTTCTTGAAAGTCATTTTCAAGAGCACGAGCGCTCCCGAGGCGGTCATGGCAGAGCTGGCTCAAAGTGATGAGATCCCCTTGGCGTCGTTGTCCTCTGGGACGACGGCGCTGCTCACGCGGGTGGGCGGCGATCGGGCGTTCCGGCGGCGGGTGATGGAGCTCGGCCTCGTGCCGGGCTCGGCGGTGCAGAAGCGTCAGACCGCGCCTCTGGGCGATCCCATCGAATTGGAGGTTCGTGGCTGTCGGCTCTCGATCCGCCGGGCTGAAGCTGAGGTGGTCTGGGTGAAGGCATGAGCGAGCCGAGTCCGCGCCCGCTCATCGCCTTGGCTGGGAACCCCAACACCGGCAAGACGACCCTGTTCAACCACCTGACCGGCGCCAGGGCCCGGGTGGGCAACTACCCCGGCGTCACCGTCGAGCGCCGCGTCGCGACGATGTCCTTGGCGCCGGGCCAGCCCGCCGACCTCGTGGACATCCCCGGCACCTACTCCATCGTCGGTCGCTCGGCGGAGGAGCAGATCGCCATCCGTGAGCTGACCGGCCTGGGCGGCGGCCGTCGCCCCGACCTCGTCGTGCTCTGCGTCGACGCGACGAACCTCGTGCGAAACCTCTACCTCGCGCTGCAGCTCCAGGAGCTCGGCGTGAACCTCGTCGTCGCCCTGACGATGATGGACGAGGCCCGGGGCATCCTGCCCGAGCCGCAGCTGCTCGGCGCCGCCTTGCAGTGCTCCATCGCCCCTGTCGTCGCCCGCACGGGGGAGGGGGTTCCGGCCTTGGTCGAGCTGATGAAGGATCGCCTCGCGACGCCGGACCCCGCGCCGCGCTGGCGCTGGACCCCGTCGCCGGGCCTGCGCGCGGCCATGGACCGGGTGCGGGACGCGGCCCCGGCGGCCTGGCCGAAGGACGACGCCTTGGCGCTCTGGGCGCTGATGTCGGTCACCGACGTAGACGAGCTGCAGGGTGTGCCCCCGGAGGTGCGCGCGGCGGTGCTCGGCGGCGGGCCGAGCGGCGAGGCCATCGACGAGGAGGTCATCACCGCGCGTTATCGTTGGCTCGACGAGCACATCGCCCCGGCGCTCCGCGGGCCGCCGGAGCGCAGCCTCACCGACCGCGTCGACGCCGTGCTCATCCACCCGGTCTTCGGCTTCGTGGTGTTCTTGGGCATCATGTTTGTCGTGTTCCAGTCGCTCTTCGCCTGGGCCGACCCGGCGATCACCCTCATCGAGGACCTCTTCGGGGCCATCGGGGGTGTGGTGGCGACGAGCCTCCCTGAGGGCATCCTCAACGACCTGCTCGTGAACGGCGTCATCGGCGGTATGGGCTCCGTCGTCGTGTTCTTGCCGCAGATCCTCCTGTTGTTCTTCATGCTCGGGCTCTTGGAGGACTCGGGGTACATGGCCCGGGTCGCGTACCTGATGGACCGGGTGATGCGGCTGATGAACCTCAACGGGCGGGCCTTCGTGCCCATGCTCTCGGGCTTCGCCTGCGCCATCCCGGCCGTCATGGCGACGCGCACCATGGAGCGCCAGCGCGACCGCCTGCTCACGATGATGGTCGTGCCGCTGATGACCTGCTCGGCGCGGCTGCCGGTCTACACCTTGATGATCGGCGCGTTGTTCCCGCCGGATCGCCTCTGGGGGGTGCTGCCGGTGCAGGGCCTCCTGATGGTGTTCATGTACCTGTTCTCCGTGGTCATGGCGCTCACGGCGGCGTGGGTGCTCTCTCGCACCGTGCTCAAGGCGCCGAACGTGCCCCTGGTGCTGGAGCTGCCGCCGTACCGGGCCCCGCGCCTGCGGGACGTGCTGCGCATGATGACCTCCCGGGCCTCGATGTTCTTGCGCGAGGCCGGGACGGTGATCTTGGGCTTCACCATCCTGCTCTGGGCGCTCTTGAGCTTCCCCAAGGACGTGCCCTTCACCCAGGACTACGAGGCCAAGCTCGCCGCGGCGACGACGGAGGAGCAGGTCGCGGAGCTCAGCGCGGAGCGCGACGGGGAGCTGCTCCGCGGCAGCTACGGCGGGCGCCTGGGCTACGCCTTGGAGCCCGTCATCCGGCCCTTGGGCTTTGACTGGAAGATCGGCGTCGGCCTCATCGGCGCCTTCGCGGCCCGGGAGGTCTTCGTCTCGACGATGGGCGTCGTCTATGGCGTCGGCGGCGACGTCGATGAGGAGAGCGTTACCCTCCGCGAGCGGATGCGCTCGGAGCTTCGCGACGACGGGCGGCCGGTGTACACCCCCCTCGTCGGCGTCTCGCTCATGGCGTTCTTCGCTTTGGCCTGCCAGTGCATGAGCACCCTGGCGGTCGTAAAGCGGGAGACCGGGGGCTGGCGCTGGCCCGCCTTCCTCTTCGTCTACATGACGAGCCTCGCCTGGACGGTGAGCTTCGTCATCTACCAGGGCGGGCGCCTGCTGGGCTTTGGCGGCTAAAAGGCGCCGGGCGCTCAGGTCGCCGTGAGGGCCACGCCGCGGATGAGGGTCGTCGCGCAGTCGACCCCGTCGTGGCGCTCTTGGTCCGAGGCGACCTCGACGACCTTCGAGAAGAGGTCGACGATGCCCACCTTGAGGCGCACCTCACGCACGGCGCCGCGCCGCTGGCCACGCTCCAAGACGAGGGCGGGCCCCCGGAGGTCCAACAGGCCGTGGTTGAGGTCCACCTTGCCGTTGAGGTGGTCAAAGGCGAGGCCGAGGTTCACCTCGCCGAGCATCTGGGTGCGGGAGCGGTTCCCCGAACGAAAGCCGAGGTTGGAGGGGACCAACGCGCTCCCGAGCTGGTGCCCGGTGGGCCGGGCGTTGTGGCGCCGGGCCGTGGCCGGGGTGTGGTAGAGCCCGCCGAGCACCCCCTCCCGGATGATGGGGATGGGCATAGGCGGCACCCCCCGATCGTCAAAGGCGAGGGTGTAGGGCGCGCCGGTCAGGCCGCCGTCGTCGATGAGGTGGATGCGGGAGTTGCCGAGCACGCCGCCGGGGGCCTTGGAGACGAAGCTCCCGCCGCGCTCGACGAGCTCCGCGGAGAAGGCCGGGGCCACGGCGCGCAGGATGCCCGCCAGGACGCGGCTCTCCAGGATGAGCGCGGGCTCGCCCGGGGGCATCGGCACCTCGTCACGCAGCTCCATGAGGCGGCGGGTGAGCTCGACGCCGTAGGGCAATGAGCCGACGTTCGCGAAGTTTCGGGCGACGGCGGAGTGGGCGAGCACCCGGCCGGTGTGGCTGTCGCGGCCCTCGACGATGACGTGGTAGAGGGTGTCAGACGCGCTCGCGTCGAAGCCGCGGCTCGACGCGAAGGTGCGGGAGCGGCGCTGCTCTTGGTAGGTGATGCGGGTGGGGTCCACCCCAGGCGACTCGGCGCAGGCCTCGCGGTTGATGAGCAGGACCTCGTCGCGGTCCTCCTCGCTGATGTTGGGGTAGCGGGGGTCGTCGACGCTCAGGCCACGCAGGGTGATCGGGTAACGTTCGGCGGGGGCGCCGTCGGGGTCGGCGGGGAGCTTCTTCGCCTTGGCGATCGCCGCCTCCAAGGCGGGCTTCACGCCTTTGCCGACGAGGTCGGCGAGGCTGAAGGGCGCGGTCTGTCCGTCGAGGAGGGTGACGACGCCCGTGATGGTCGTCTTGGAGTCCTTCTTCGCTGGGGCCCGGCGCCCGTCGGCCCAGACATGCTCGGCGCGATCGACCCGTGAGATGAGCAGCTCAGCGTGCTCGGCGCCGAGCGCCTTCGCCTCGTCGATGACCTTGAGGAGGGCGGGGACGTTCGTGCGCTCGTCCTGACGTCGATCCATCGTGTGACGCTCCGAGTTAGGGAGGCTCG
>JAKLKD010000284.1 GCA_023150845.1 Myxococcota bacterium
GTGCTGCTCAAGGAGTCCCTCTTCGCCCCCTCCCCTTGGGCCGAACGTTTTGTCGGCCAGCACCAGCGCGCCCACGCCTGGATCTTGGCCCGCGGCCGAGGTGCGCTGAGCGCCGAGGCCCTGCCGCTCTTTGGTGTGGCCTGGCTGTCCTTCTTCACCTACGCGCTGCTCGCCTGGACCCAAGGCGCTCATCCCGACCCCGTCGGCCTCCTCGGGCGCCTGACCCGTCAGCACCTCGCCGCCGCCCAGGCGGGATCGACGACGCCCCCCTCTGCGCCTTGGCGGCAGGGGGAACCCGGCTGAGGCCAGCAGGGGGAGATCTCCGGGCCTCGGGTCTGCGGGCGCGCATCAGGGGTGGTTGAGGTAGCTAAGTATTTGAAACTGCTACACTCACAAATATTGTTGTCACAGAATGAGCTTCCTGGGCAATACTACCCTTCCTCGCCCCCCCGCCTTTGAGGTCGCCATGTCTGGACTGTCCCAGGAACAACGCACCACCACCACCGCCGCCCCCGCCAAGAGCTCGTCCGACAACAGCAGCAACACGAGCGTCGCCGAGTCCAACGCCGATCGCCTCGACAGCATGGCCGCTGGGGACGAGGGCCTCAGCACGATGGAGGACTTCAAGAAGCTCGGCGCGAGCACCCGCGGCGGCTTCACCGCCCGGGCGATGCAGGCCGCGGGCACGCCGGGCACGCCCCGGGACGTCCTCAAGAGCGGGAAGTACAAGGAGACCATCACCCGCGTGCAGGCCGCCGCCGTCGTCTCCCGGGTGCTGGGCTTCGGCTCCACCTTGGAGGGCCAGCCGGGCATCTTCAACGACGTGCCCCTCACCCACTGGGCGGCCACCTCGGTCTACCGCTGCATCGAGGAGGGCATCTTCGCCGGGAAGTCGAACAACACCTTCTCCCCCGACGAGGCGCTCAGCGACGGCGCCTGCACCACGGTGATCCAGCGGGTCGCCTCCCCCGGCGACCGGGTGAAGTTTGACCGCAGCGCCGTGCTCAAGCGCTCCCAAGACAACCGTGAGCTCCCCAACGGCGGCGGCGGCCAGGGGGACCTCAGCGACCACAAACGCACCTACACCGACGCCACCTACAAGAAGCATGAGAAGGCCGTCGCCAACGCCGACGTGGACCTCTCCTACGCCAACCACAAGGGCGAGATGGCGGCGTTTAAGAAGCACTGGGAGGCCAACAAGGCCCGTTACCAGGCCGTCGCCGCGAAGTCGGGGGTGCCCGCGAACCTCATCGCCGCCCTCCACTGGCGCGAGTCGAGCGGCAACTTCGGCACCTACCTCCACCAGGGCGACCCCCTCGGCAAGCCCGCGGTGAACTGGCCGAACAACATCCCCGTGTTCCACAAGTGGGAGGACGCCGCCGTCCACGCCTTGGGCATGAAGAGTAAGCTCGCCAAAGACCTCGGCATGGCGTCGAACACCACCGACATGGCCGCCATGGCCACCTACGCCGAGTACTACAACGGCATGGGCTACGCCAACAAGGGCAAGCCCTCCCCCTACGTCTACTCGGGCACGGACCAGTACGACAAGGGCAAGTACGTCCGCGACGGCGTCTACGACCCCAACACGAAGGACAAGCAGCTCGGCGTCGTGGCGATGATCAAGTCCATCGGCGGCGGGAGCGGCGGCGGCGGAGGCACGCTGTTGGAGGGCCAGGCCACCGACGGCGACAAGGTCGTCTCTAACGCCGACGTGAAGCTCACCGACGCCAAGGGCCAGTCCTTCGCCGCGAAGACCAACAGCGCCGGGTTCTTCAGCTTCACCGGGGAGCTCGCCACGGGGAACGCCAAGATCGCCGTCGGAGGCGCCACGAAGACGGTGAACGTCGCCTCGGGCAAGGCCTCTTGGGTGAGCGTTGACGCGAAAGACAAGGCCCCGGCCACCACCGAGACCTCCACCAAGCCCACGACCGGCTCGACGGACAAGCCCGCCACCACCCAGAAGCCCGCGACGGTCACCTACACCGTGCAGTCCGGCGACACGCTGTCCGGCATCGCCAAGAAGTACTACGGCGACGCGAACAAGTGGGAGGAGATCTACAACGCCAACAAGAGCGTCATCAGGAACCCCAACGCCCTGAGCGTCGGGATGAAGCTGACGATCCCCAACGTGAAGACCTCGGGCTCCTCCGGCGGCGGCTCCACCACGCCCAAGCCCACCACGCCGACGGTGCAGACGGTCACCCACACGGTGAAGTCCGGCGACACCCTCTCCGGCATCGCCAAGAAGTACTACGGCGACGAGAGCCGCTGGGAGGAGATCTACGCGGCGAACCGCGACAAGCTCAGCAACCCCTCGATGATCAGCGTCGGCATGGCCCTCAAGGTGCCGAACGTGAAGTCGAGCGGGGGCTCCTCGGGCTCGACGGGCTCCAGCCAAGGCTCGACGAAGCCGACGCCCTCCACCCCGCCGCCGTCCACGAGCGGCGGCAGCGGCGGCGGCCAGAAGTACGACACCCTCGCCGCAGAGCGCGGCGCGGCGGCGGCCAAGTCCGCCCGCATCGCCTACACCGAGGGCCGCAAGACCCACGGCTCGGGCTCTTGGGAGACGACGAGCTCCAACCGTGGCCCCTGGGTCGACAAGTTCAAGTCGGCGAACAACGCCGGCGGGAACAACGCCTATGAGTGGTGCGGCATGTTCGTCGGCTACAACTTCGAGAAGACCGGGATCCGCAAGGAGATCCTCAAGAACCTGGTGTTCTGGTCGGGTTACCGCCTGCACCAGTTCTTCACGGCCGGGAAGTACGTCGGCGGCGCGGGCAAGGCCGGGAGCTGGTGGCAGCCGCACAAGACCAAGCAGCTCGGCACCGCGACGGGCTCGAAGCGGAAGCAGATGTTGGCCGACTTCAACCCGCAGCCCGGCGACATTGCGCTCTTCCGCTCGGACTACTCCCACGTCGCGATGGTCGTGGGCTACGACAAGGAGACCGGCGAGCTGGAGATCATGGAGGGCAACCGCTCCAACAAGGTCCAGGCGACGGAGTACCTCACCGGCGACAACCAGATCACCTTCTTGGGCCGCTTCAACGACTCGGACTACGAGCCGGGCGGCAAGGTGGACTCGGACCTCGCCGCGGCGAAGGATCCCGCCGTGAGCCACACCACCATCGGCGCGGGCTCCACCACGCGCTGATCCGGGATGACACCCCTGCTCAGAGACAAAATCTTGACCCTGAGCAGGGGCGTCAGGGACCTCGGGACGTTACATCGCGGGGCCCCCGTTGATGGGGATCTTCACGATGGAGCCTTCCATGCTGTCTCGTTTCGCTCTGGCTGCGCTTGTCCTGTCCTCCTTCGTCGCTTGCGGCGTCTCCGAAGATGAGTTCTCCACGGAGTACGTCGGTTACTCCTGCGACCTCACCTTCGAGTGCTCGGACGAGGCCGTCCTCCCCTACCTCCCCTACTCGGACGCCGAGGACTGCAAGGCCCAGCTCAGCGAGTCCGACGAGACCGAGGAGGCTGAGGACGACTGCGACTACGACAAGGGCCTCGCCGCCGAGTGCCTCGACGCCATGGCCGCCATGACCTGTGACGATTGGAACGCCGGGAACTTCCCGCCGTCCTGCACCAAGGTCTGCGGCGACAGCTCCGCGTCCTGATCCCGCGCTGAGCGTGCTCCTGGCCCCGTGACTCTCCCCTGAGTCACGGGGCCAGCGTGTCTCTGGGGGCAGGCGGACGACGACGGGCCGAGGGGGAGGTTACTTGGGCGGGATGCCCGTCAGCCTCATCGTCGCCGAGAAGCCGAGCGTCGCGCGAGACATCGCGAAGGCCCTCGGCGTGCGTGGACGCCGTGAGGGCTACTTTGAGGACGAGGGGCTCCGGGTGACCTGGTGTGTCGGTCACCTCGTCGAGCTCGCCGAGCCCGACCGTTACGACCCCGCCTGGGCCGCCTGGCGCGCCGACACCCTGCCGATGTTGCCCGAGCGGTTCCAGCTTCAGGTGCGGGAGGGCGGCGAGGAGCAGTTTAAGGTCGTGAAGGCGCTCATGCGGGCGAACGACGTCGGCGAGCTGGTGAACGCCTGCGACGCCGGTCGTGAGGGTGAGCTCATCTTCGCCTACGCCCTGCAGCTCGCGGGGGCCAAGGCCCCGGTGAAGCGGCTGTGGATCTCGTCGATGACCGAGGCCGCCATCCGCGACGGCTTCCGCCGCCTGCGCCCCGGCGCCACGCTGCGCCCGCTGGAGGACGCCGCGCGCTGCCGCAGCGAGGCCGACTGGCTCGTGGGCCTCAACGCCACCCGGGCGATGACCTTGCGGGCCCGGGATGGCGGAGGGGGCGCGCTGCTCTCTTTGGGGCGAGTGCAGACCCCGGTCCTCGCCCTGATCGTCGGCCGTGAGCAGGAGATCGAGGCCTTCGTGCCCCAGGACTTCTGGCAGGTGAAGGTGACCTTGGCCTTCGGCGCCGGGCTCCTGCCCTTGCTCTGGGCCCGGCGTGACGACGGCAAGCCGACGGTGGACCGCCTCTGGGTCGAGGCCGAGGCCCAGGCGCTCTTGTCTCGGGTGGAGGGCCAGCCGGGCCTGGTGACCCGGGTGGAGCGCCGGGAGAAGGCCGAGCCCCCTCCCCTGCTCTACGACCTCACGACGCTGCAGCGTGAGGCGAACCGCCGATTCGGGCTCTCCGCCCAGCAGACCCTCGACACGCTCCAGGCCCTCTACGAGCGCCACAAGCTGCTCACTTACCCCCGAACCGACTCCCGCCACATCGGCGTGGCCCTGGTCCCCACCTTGCCTGGGCTCTTGGAGAGCCTACGCTTCGGGCCCTACCAGCTCGTCGCCGAGGAGCTCCTCGCCCGCTGGCCCGTGCCGCTGGACAAGCGGGTGGTGGACGACGACGAGGTCTCCGACCACCACGCGATCTTGCCCACCGGCCAAGACCCCCGTGAGTTGAGCCTCACGCCGACGGAGAAGCGGCTCTACGACCTCGTCGCCCGGCGCCTGCTCGCCGTGCTCTCCCCCGCCGCACGTTTTGCCCTGGCCGAGGTCCAGGTTCAGATCGCCGGGGAGCCCTTCGAGGCCAAGGGCCGGGTGCGCCTGGAGGCGGGCTGGCAGCGCATCGACCCGCCGATGACCACCCGCGGTGATGAGCTCCTGCCCACCGTCGCCGAGGGTGAGCGGGGCCAGCCCCACAGCTCAGAGCTGCACCAAGGCCAGACCCGCCCGCCCAAGCCCTACAACGAGGCGGCCCTGCTCGGCGCCATGGAGCGGGCCGGAGAGGGGCTGGAGGAGGCCGAGCTGCGCCGGGTGATGAAGCGCGGCGGGCTCGGCACCCCGGCCACCCGGGCGGCGATCTTAGAGACCTTGCTCCGCCGGGGCTACATCCACCGCGTTGAGCGGGAGCTTCGGCCGACCCCCCAAGGCCGGGCGCTCATCGAGGCCTTGCCCGTGGAGGAGCTGCGCTCGGCGCGGCTCACCGGCCAATGGGAGGCGCGGCTCTCGGCCATGGCTGAAGGGGAGGGCCACCGCGACGACTTCATGCGGGATCTCCGCGCCTTCACCGCCGCCCTCGTCGGGCGGATCCTCAGCGCCGAGCTGAGCGCCGGGGTGCTCCGGGCCCTCGCCCCTCCGGCGGAGGCCGGCGGCGAAGGCGGCGGAGAGCTGCTCGGGACCTGCCCCCTCTGCCAAGGAGAGGTCCGGCTCCGGGGTCGTGGCTGGCGATGTGGCGGATGCGCCACGTTTATCCCCCAGACCGTCGCCGATCGTGAGGTCAGCCAGCGCATGGCGAAGGCGCTGTTGCGCGACCGCCGCACCGCCCCGGTGAAGGGTTTCCGGGCCAAGACCGGCAAGACCTTCACCGCGGCCCTGGCGCTAGACGACGAGGGCAAGGTGCGCTTTGAGTTCCCCGAGCCCGAGCCTCTGGGCGTCTGCCCGCTGTGCCAGAAGCCCGTGCGGGACCGGGGCAAGGTGTACTCCTGCGACACGGGCCGGGAGTGCAGCTTCGTCCTGTTCAAAGAGATGAGCGGGCACAGCGTCACCGAGGCCGAGGCCCAGGCGCTGCTCACCACGGGGCGCACCGGGCTCATCGCCGATCTCAAGGACCGCGACGGCCGGGTGTACTCCGGCGTGCTCCGCTTCGACGGCCAGAAGGTGCGCGCCGCGCCGATGGACCCCCGGGAGCTTGAGGCGCCGATCCCCTGCGGTCGCTGCGTCGTCGGCGAGCTGCGTTTTGAGCGAAACAAGTGGCGCTGTAGCCATTGCGCGGTCAAGATCCCTGGCGAGGTCGCCCACCGGCCTCTGCGCCGAGACGAGATCGAGCGCCTCGTGCGGGAGGGCCGCCTGCCCAAGCTCCACGGCATGCGCCAGAGCAACGGGGCGGTGTTTAAGGCCGGGGTGATCCTCGACGAGACGGGCACGATCCAGCTCGACTACCACGCCCCCGACGAGCCCTTGCCCCCGGAGGGCCCGCCCCCGGCCTTCGGTGAGCGGGTGGACTGCCCGGCCTGCGTCGCCAAGGGGGCCTTGGAGCCCGGCTACGTCGTGCTCGGCCGCGAGGCCTACGGCTGCTCCCGCTGGCGCCAAGGCTGCGGGCTGCGCCTGCCCCTCGTGGTGGAGGGCCTGCGCCTGCCTGAAGACGAGGCCCGGCGCTTCTTCTCGCGGCACAAAGAGACGACCTACCTCAAGGGTTTCACCGGGGCGAAGGCCGCCGGGCGCCCCTGCCGGGTGAGCTTCGTCGCCGACGCGCCGCCGCACTGGACCTTGACGCCAAAGTCCCGCTGATCCCCGAAGAGACGCGGTGTACACTCCTCGCCCATGACGCCCTTTGTGCTGCTCGCCCTCACCGCCTGCGAATCGCCTGCGCCCACCGTCGCCGTCGAGGCCCCCGCCTCAACGCCGTTCACCCCCGCCGGGGACGAGGCGCTGCGTTACACCCTGCGCTTCCCCGAGGCCGGGGCGCACATGATCGA
>JAKLKD010000285.1 GCA_023150845.1 Myxococcota bacterium
GCTCTGCAGGGCCCCCGAGACGAGGGCCGCGCCGAGGAGCAGCGGGCCGTCCACGCTCCAGCGCCAGCCCTCCTCTTCGCCTCTGGCCGTAGGCAGGGCCCGCAGCGCGAGCACAAAGCCGAGGAGCAGGGCGACGGAGGCGACGGACATGGGCCCAGTCTACACCGCCTCGGCCCGCCGCTTAGGGCACGCCGTCGAGGCTGTCCTCACGCTGGTGGCGGATGTACCGGCAGCCGGGGTGGGCGGCGACAAACTCGCGGACCTTCGCCAAGAACTCGCCCTCGTTGCGCCAGCCGCCGGGGAGGACGTCCTCGGGCTCGGCGGACTCCAAGGTGAGGGGGTTCACCGGGCGCTTGAGGGCGCCCTCGTAGGCCACCCGCGGCGAGCGGAAGTTGGGGAAGAGCACCCAGTGCTCGGTGAAGCGGCCCGCCGTGCGAGACGGGAAACACGCGGCGAAGCCGACGTGCAAGCCCTGCGTGGCGCCCGCCGACAGCGTGCCCCGGGCGCTCGCGAACGACGCCATGGCCGGATCCGACGTAGAGACGACGTCGTCCCCGGCGGACAGCAGGTTTCGGCTGAAGATGTTCATGGTGCCGCCGTCAATCTGATAGGTCGGCCGAGCGTTCAAGAAAGACCACATGGGGTGCTCCGGGTGTTGAGGTCGCGGCATTCTATGGCGCGAGCGGCGCGGCTTGTGATCGCGGGCTGCCCAAAATGAAGGGCTCGACGGCTGGTGTCACGCGGAGGCTCGCCGCCTTCACACTCCTTCACCATCCTTAAGAGGCTTTCACTTCACGCCGAGCCCCGCCGCGGTTCAGAATGGCGTCACCCTGGAGATCCTCTGATGAACGCCTCCCTCCTCGCCCTCCTCCTGGCCTGCGGCAAAGACGACCGCTCCCCGACGGACAGCGCCGCTGACGACAGCGCCGCCGACGACAGCGCCACCGACACCGGCCCCACCGGCGCGCCTTGCCCCGACGGGCTCAGCGACCCGGCGATCTCCACCACGACGGGCTGCGTCACCGGCCTCGTCGATGAGGTCCAGGAACGCTTCTTGGGGGTGCCCTACGCCGCCCCGCCCGTCGGCGCCCTGCGGTTTTTGCCCCCGGCGCCCATCACCCCTTGGGACACGCCGCTCTCGGCCACGGAGGTCGGGCCCATCTGTGTGCAGCACGTCGATAGCTCCCTCACCGAGAACAAGAAGGGGGAGGGCGACGAGGACTGCCTCACCCTGAACATCCTCCGCCCCGCCGAGGCCACGGGGCCGCTGCCGATCCTCTTCTTCACCCACGGCGGCGGCTACGCCACGGGCTCGGGCAGCCAGACCACCTACCTCAACGACCCCAACCTGCCCGACCAGGCCATCGTCATCACGCACAATTACCGCCTGGGGCCCTTGGGCTTCTTGGCCCACCCCGCGCTCTCCGCGGCCCAGGCTGAGGGCGTCTCGGGCAACATGGGGCTCCTGGACACCATCATGGCGCTCCGTTGGGTCTTCGAGAACGCCGAGGCCTTGGGCGGCGATCCCTCCCAGCTCCTCATCTTCGGCGAGAGCGCCGGGGGGCTCACGACCTGCGCGCTCTTGATGGCGCCTGAGGCCCAGGGCCTGTTCTCGGCGGCGATCGTGCAGAGCGCGCCCTGTCTCGGCGTGAGCGAGCCCCTACGCGGCGGCGACGCCGACCAGGGGGAGGGCTGGGGCGAGAGCTTCGCCGAGGCGCTCGGCTGCGACGTCAACGACCCCGTCGCCTGCCTCCAGGCCGCCCCCCTGGAGGACATCCTCACCCACGGACAGGCCACGGTGCTCATCGGCGAGGGCAAACGGTACGCCCCGGTGCTCGACGGGGTGCGCCTGCCGCTGGACGGCGCCTTGAGCCTCCGCGACAGCCTCAGCGTGCCGGTCACCCTCGGCGCCAACCACGACGAGGGCACGGTGTTTGTGCTGGGGCTCGGCGTGACGACGGAGACGATCTACGCGGCGACGGTGCGGTCGCTCCTGCGGGGCTCGGGGGCCGACGCGGACAAGATCCTCGCCGCCTACCCCAGCGCCGACTACGGGGGCTCCCCCGAGGCCGCCTTCGCCGCGCTCTACGGGGACGCGGTGTTCGTCTGCCCGACGCTGTTTATGGCCGAGGCCCTGGCGCCGACCCACACGATCCGCGGCTACCACTTCTTGGCCGCCCCCGCCGCCGTCGGCAGCCTCGGCGCCTTTCATGGCCTGGAGCTCTCCTACGTCTTCGGCACGGGCTTCGTCGACGCGAGCCCCAAAGACGCCACCCTCGCCGAGGACATGCAGGACGCCTGGACGGCCCTCGCCAGCGGGGAGGCCGCCGTGGGCGACGCCGGGCCCTGGAGCCCCCTCGGTGAGGGCTGGGCGCGCTGGGACCGGACGAGCAGCGACCTCGGGCCCCACCCCAAGGCGGCGCTCTGTGAGGTCTGGGCCGAGGAGGGCTTCAACCCCTGGTGAGGTGGGCGGCGCGGGTTACCTCCTCCCCATGCGCCCGCCCTCTTCGTCTTGCCTCGCCGCGTGCCTGACGCTCCTCGGGGTGTCCTGCGACGACGCCCCGCCCGCGGCGTCGGGGCCGACGATCGTGCTCATCACCCTCGACACCACCCGCGCTGACGCCATCGGCGCCTGGGGTGGGCCGAGCGGCGCCACGCCGCAGCTCGACGCCTTGGCCGCCCGGGGCGCCCGCTTCGCCTGGGCCTTCGCCCACGCGCCGACGACCTTGTCCTCCCACGCCTCGATCTTCACCGGCCTCGACCCCCACGGCCACGCCGTCCCCCGAAACGGCGTGCCGCTCTTTGAGTCCCACGTCACCGTCGCCGAGCGCCTGGCGGCCCACGGCTTCGAGACCCTCGCCGTCTTGGGCAGCTCCGCCCTCGACCGCTCCACGGGCATCCTCCAGGGCTTCTCCGCCGTCGATGACCGCCTGAGCGTCGATCAGGGCCGCCGCTACGAGGACACCGCGCCGAACGTCACGGCCCGGGCGCTGGGCCTCGTGGACCGCCGCGAGGGCGGCCGCCCCCTGTTCTTGTGGGTGCACTACTTCGACGCCCACAGCCCCTACGCGCCCCCGGAGGCGCTGGCCCAGCGGTTTGTGCCCCCGGGGGTGACGCCGACGGCGCCGATGGAGGGCGACGACCACCACGAGGGCTTCGGCGAGCGGGTGCGCCAGGGCCAGGCCAGCGCTGAAGAGATGCTGTACTGGCGCGGGATGTACCAGGCCGAGGTGAGCTACGCCGACGCCGGGATGGGCGCGCTCCTCGACGGGCTCCGCGCCCGGGGGCTCCTCGACGACGCCTGGGTCATCGTCGCCGCCGACCACGGCGAGATGTTCTACGAGGTGACCGACCGCCCCATGGGCCACGGCCCCGACATCGACCCGCCCCTCACCCACGTCCCCGTCGTCATCACCCGGGAGGGCCCCGGCGCCCCCGCCCCGCGGGACGTGCGCGAGCCCGTCGCGCTCTCCGACCTGGGGCCGACCCTCCTCAGCCTCGCCGGTCACCCCGAGCCCCTCGGCGAGGGCCGCGACCTCGTCCCCGCCACCCGCGGCGAGGCCCTGGCCCCTCGGGCGCTCTTTCTGGAGGCCACCCGGGTGCCGAGCCTGCCCCGGGACGGCTCCTGGGACAACCTCCAGGCCGAGCGCGGCGTCGTCTGGCAGGACCAGATGATGACCCGCACCCCTTGGCTGCCCACCGAGGGGCCGACCTTCGCCCGGCTCACCCCCGAGGGCGTCGTCGTCACGAAGGACAACGCCGCGGCCTTGGGCCTCACCGGGATGCTCAACGCCTGGGACGGCCGGGCCCCCGCGGGCCGCGCCCAGGAGGCGCCCCACGGGCCCATGCGGGAGGCGCTCAAGGCGCTCGGCTACTTGGAGGAGTGAGGCGCCACGATCGGCAGGGCGGCGAGGAGCGCGCGCCAGTCCTCACGCTCGGGCTTCCCGGGCTTCCGCGCGCCGAAGAAGAGCAGGATCACCTCGCCCCGGGCGTCGAGGAGCTCGACGCTGTGCACCCAGCCCTCAGCGCTGGGCTTCCGCACCTGCCAGGCCTCGGCGACGAGGTCCTCGCGCAGGTGCAGGTTGAAGCGGGGGTCGAGCACGTTCATCCACTCGCCGACGGCCTTCACCCGGCGCACCGGGCCGATGTGGATCTGGATGCAGCCGGGGTTTCCGACGAAGATCATGATCGGCGCCTCGGCGGCGGCGGCGGCGCTGAGCAAGGGCCCGCTCACCGTCGTCGGCAGGCGGTGGGCGTGCACCCCCTCGATGAGGCGGAGGGCCCGGCGGCGGCTCACCCGGCGGTCCCGCAGGAGCGTGTGCAGGTGGTGGGGGTCGCCCATGGTGGCCCAGGCGTCGCAGAAGTCGGCGGCGTCTACCTCGCCGTCGTCGGGCTCGGCGGGGAAGCTCGCGGCGCCGGGGGTCCACAGCGGCGACTGGTCGGGGTCCCGCAGCGACTCGACGAGGGCGTCAAACGCCGCGGGGTCGCTGTCGTCGCCGAGGTGGACCTTGTGGACGGCCTCTCCCTGGTGATCAAAGAGCTGGATCGTCCGGCGCCCGTCTCGCTCCGTGGCGAAGGCGGAGTGCCACCGCCGGGGGAAGAGGCGCAGGTCGATCTCCTCGCCGAAGGCCCCGCCGACGGGGGCGCCCTCGGGGAGCTGCACCCGCTCATACCGGCCCCGGCGCTCGTGAACGGCGGCCTCGTTTCGGGTGAGCGCCATCACGTCCCCCAAAGAAGGGAGCGCCTGGAAGAGCGCGGTCCACTCCGGGCGCAGCCGGGTGGTGCCTTGGCCCACGCCGCTGGCGACGAGGGCGGCCTCGCTCACGCCGAGCTGCCGGGCGGCGTCGCGGGGGCGGGTGCGCGGGGACTGGGCGAGGAGCTGCTCAAGCTGGGTCTGCAGGGACATCGGGGCTCCGGGTGTCAGGAATCTCAGGGGACCGTCAGAGTTTGGGCGGCGGCGTCAGCGCGGGCGGGCACGAGCAGGGGGCGGCCCGTGTCGGGGTGGCGCAGGGCCCGCACGGCGAGGCCAAAGGCGCCCTCGACCAGCGCGGGGGTGAGGGCGTGCTCCGGCGGGGCGTCGATGAGCGCGCGGCCGTCCACCATCAAGAGCGCGCGGTCGGCGAAGGCCGCGGCGAGGTTGAGATCGTGGAGGATGATGAGCACGGCGTCCCCGCGCTGATCACAGCGGCGGCGCAGGAGACTCAGCACAGACTCCTGGTGCTGGAGGTCCAGCGCCGCGGTGGGCTCGTCCAGGAGCAAGAGCCCCGGCCCGCTCACGCCGTGGAGCTGGGCGAGGGCCCGGGCCAAGGCGACCCGCTGGCGCTCGCCGCCGGAGAGCTGGGGCAGGAGGCGCTCGGCGAGGTGGCCCGCGCCGACGGCGTGGAGCAGGTCGAAGGCGAGGTCGCGGTCCTGGGCCGAGGGCGGGTGCGGGGTGCGTCCCAGGCGCACGACCTCCCAGGCACGAAAGGGGAAGTCGCAGGGCGAGGACTGGGGCACGACGGCCCGGCGCTGGGCGAGGGCCTGGGGCCGCCAGGCGCCCAGCGGCCGGTCCAAGAGGCGGATCTCCCCGGCGGTGGGGGTCAGCTCCCCGGAGATCAGCCGCAGCAAGGTAGACTTGCCCGCGCCGTTGGGGCCGCAGACCGCGAGCAGCTCCCCGGGCTTGAGGTCCAAAGAGACGCCGTCCACGAGCGGGCGACCCCGCACAGAGAGGCTGAGGCCCCGCACGCTGAGCATCTCAGCCCCCGAGGCCCGCCGCGCGCAGGCGGGCGAGGAAGAAGGGCGCGCCCAAGAGCGCGGTGAGCACACCCACGGGCAGCTCCGCCGGGGCGACGACGGTGCGGGCGGCGAGGTCGGCCAAGGTGAGCAGGCAGGCCCCGAGCAGGGCGCTCAGGGGCAAGACCCGGCGCTGGTCGGCGCCGACGAGCAGCCGGGCGCTCGGCGGGGCGACGAGGCCGATGAACCCGATGAAGCCCGAGAAGGCCACGCTCAGGCCGACCAAGAGCGCCACGAGCACGGTGAGGGTGAGCTTGAGCCCCTCGACGGGCACGCCGAGCTGGGCGGCCTCGGCCTCACCCAAGAGCAAGGCGTTGAGCGCCCGGGCGGCGCGGCCCGTCACGGCGAGGCTCAGGCCCAAGGCGGCGAGCACCCCGAGGGCCCGGCCCCAGCTCGCCCCAGACAAGCTCCCCAAGGTCCAGAAGGTCAAGGCGCGGAGCTGCTCGTCGCTCGCCATGAACAGGAGGAGCCCGACCCCCGACGAGGCCAAGGCGCTCACCGCCACGCCGCAGAGCAGCAGAGTGGGGATCGGCGCGGCGCCCTCTCGCCGGGCCACGGCCATCACGACCGTCCAGGTGAGGAGCCCGCCGAGGATCGCGGCGACGGGCAGGCCCAGCGCCCCGACACGCCCGCCGAGCACAGTCGCCGCCGCGCCGCCCAGGGCCGCGCCGCTGGAGACGCCGAGCAGGCCCGGGTCGGCCAGGGGGTTGCGGGTGAGGCCCTGCATGAGCGCCCCGGCGAGGCCCAGCGCCCCGCCGACGCCGACGGCCATGAGCGCCCTCGGGAGGCGGATCGCCCACAGCACGGCCTCCTGCGCCGGGGTGAGCGCCGCGTGCTCGGCGAGGCCGAGGCGGTCGAGGGGCGCGGCGAGGAGCTGTGCTGGGGAGATCGACACCGCGCCTCGGCTCACGGCGAGGGTGAGCGCCGCGAGGAGCGCGGCGGCGGCGATGAGCTGGGCGCGGTCGGCCCGGGGCGGGGCGAGGCTCGTCATGGCGCGGCGTCGAGGGCGTCGTTGAGCGCGTCGGTGAGGGTCGCCGCGGCCTCGGGCAGGCGCGGCCCGAAGC
>JAKLKD010000286.1 GCA_023150845.1 Myxococcota bacterium
CGACGCCCGCTGAGTTGTCCACAGGCTGGGGGTAACTCTGTTGACAGGTCAATCCCCTATCGAGCCATCGCGTGAGGGTTGTGTGAGGCGCGTCGGGAACGACACAAGACTCTCTTGGAGTCGGCCTCAAAATCCGCTAAGCTGCGCCTTCCCCTGCGCCTCGGAGCCCCCATGCGCCTCCTCCCTCTGCTCGCCCTGACCCTCTTCGCCTGCAAAGCGGGCACGATGTCCACCGACGACGATGACACGGGCACCAGCGGCGCGGACACCGGCGGCGGCGGCGACGACACGAGCGGCGGCGGCGACGACACGAGCGGCGGCGACGACACCTCGGACCGGGAGCCCGTCGCGGAGCTCGCCACGCTCTCCAGCGGCGAGTGCCCTGACATGACGAGCTCCAACACCGACACCTTCCTCTCCAGCGGCGCCGAGCGGAAGGTCACCACGATCATCCCCTTGGGCGGCGGCGACGGCGCCTCGGTCGTCGTCTTCTTCCACGGGCTCACCTCCCCGGACGCGAGCCCCGAGCCGACGGTCGAGATGGCCGAGCTGCTGGAGCTTCAGGACCTCGCCGACGCCACGAACACCATCATCCTCTTGCCCGAGGCCCCGCTCCGGGACGCCTTCGGCACGCAGTTCTACCTCTGGGACGTCGAGCAGGCGAGCGACGCCGACCTCGTGCTCTTTGACGACCTGCGCACCTGCGTCGCGGAGGCCTGGGCGGTGGACCTCTGGCGCTTCTCGGCCATGGGCTTCTCCGGCGGCGCCTTGTTCACCACCGTCGTCGCCTCCAACCGCGCCGACACCTTGGCCACCTTCGTCGAGATGTCGGGGGGCTCCGACGTAGACGTCGTGCTCTTTGACGAGCCCATCGCCCGCTGGGCCGAGCCCGCCCGGACCTTGCCCGGACTCCTGTTCTCCGGCGGCGCGAACGACGTGTGGCCGAACTCCAGCTTTAAGGTCGTCGATTTTGTCGCCGCGACCGACACCTTGGAGCAGAAGCTCATCGATGGCGGCCACGAGGTCGTACGCTGCAGTCACAACAGCGGCCACACGATCACCCAGGCCGAGTACTCGCTGACCTTGCGCTGGATCGCGGCCCACACCTTCGGCGAGCCCTCCCCCTTCGCTGAAGAGGGCCTCGGCGATGACGCGGACTGGTGCGTCGGCACCTTCCCACAGTGAGCCCGATAGGGTAGACTCATGCCCGCTCAGGAGCTGTCCGTCATGCGCCGCTGCCCTATGTCTGGCGAAGAGATGACCCAAGAGGTCTTCCACACCGTCACCATCGATCGTTCGCCGTACGGCGTCTGGCTCGACAAGGGCGAGCTCTTCCGCATCGCTGAAGACCTCCGCGACGAGACGGACTGGAAAGACTACGCCATCGCGATCTTCCACTCCTGGTTCGCGCCCCAGGCGCGGCCCGAGGAGCACGGCATGGGCACCGAGGAGCGTGGGCTCCCCTGCCCCCTCTGCAGCGAGCCGATGCACCGCGACACCTACCGCGACACCTACATCGATCGTTGCGACAAGCACGGCGTGTGGCTCGACGCGGGGGAGCTGGAGCTCATTCTGCAGCGCCTCCGCCACGATCGTGACTTCTTGCGGGGCATCCGCCTGCGGCTCTCCGAGGTCGAGCTCTAAGCGGAACGTCGGGGCCCGGCCAAGGCGAGGCGCGCGGCGCTCGGAGAGTCAGGCTATGATGCCCGTCCCTCCGAACAGGAGCGCAAGATGCGCCTCGTGACTCTGATCAGCCTCTCCTTCGTCTTCGCCGCCTGCAAAGGGGACGATGGCGACGCCGTCATCGACTCCGAGATCAACGCCGGGGCCGACGAGGACGGCGACGGGCTCACCGACGACGTCGACTGCGACGACAGCGACGCCTCGGTCACCACCGGCCCCACCTGGTACGTCGACGCCGACGCCGACGGCTTCGGCAACCCGAGCTACGCCCAGGCCGCCTGCGAGGCGCCCGCGGGCTACGCCGACAACGGCCTCGACTGCGACGACGGCGAGGCGTCTGTCTACCCCGACGCCGCCGAGTCCTGCGACGGCCTCGACAACAACTGCGACGGCGAGTTCGACGAGGCCCTGACCTTGGCCTGGTACGCCGACATCGACGGGGACGGCTACGGCGATCCCGCGGAGCTCTACGAGGGCTGCCTCGCGCCGACGGACCTCTACGTCGCCCAAGGTGGGGACTGCGACGACCGCGAGGCCACGATCTACCCCGGCGCCGAGACGGCCTGTGACGGCCTCGACCGCGACTGCGACGGCCTCATCGACGACGACGACGACCTTGACGGCTACGCCGACGCCGCCTGCGGCGGGGACGACTGCGTCGATGACGACGCCACGATCTACCCCGAGGCGGGGCTCTGCGCGCTCGGCGCGAGCTGCCTCGACGTGCTCAACGACGGGCGCTCGACGGGCGACGGCGAGTACACCATCGACCCCGACGGCGCCGGGGCCGGCGAGGCCCCCCTCGTCGTCACCTGCGACATGACCACTGAAGGCGGCGGCTTCACCGTGCTCGCCGACCTCAACTTCTCCGCGGACACCTGCCCCGGCGAGTGGGTCCTCGACGGCAGCAAGCCCTACTGCCGCCGCGACTCCGAGGTCGCCAGCGCCGCCTCGGCGAGCTTCCCGAGCTTCGGCGTCTCCTGGACGGAGCTGCACACCACGCTCACGGCCTACCAGTACGCGAGCATGAACGCCTTCTACTTCGCCGAGGGGCGCGGCATCGACGATCTCTACGTCGATGGCCTCTCCATCACCCGCGGCGCTGAAGGCAGCCGTGAGCACCTCTACACCGTCGCCATCGGCATGACGACGAAGGGCACGAGCGGCTACGACTGCCCCGCCCAGGGCGGCAACCCGCCGCCGGACTTCGTCGGCGAGGCCTACGCCTGCGGCTCGGCGAACACCACCTATGGCTGGATCTACGCCTGGTACTCCGCCCCGGTGTTCAGCGCCGCGTCGGTGCTCGTGAGCGCCACCGCGTCAAGCGACGACGACGTCGAGCTGCGCCTCATGGCCGACGAAGAGAGCGCCTCGCACTCCAACAGCGAAGACATCGGCCTCTCTAGCCTCAAGGTCATGGTTCGCTGATTGCCGAAGAGCAACAAGCAGCGCCGCGCTGAGCTACAGGAGCGCCGCCGTGAGCGGCGCGCGCTCAAGCCTAAGGATCGGCCCGAGCCGCCTCACCGGCCCTTGGGCTCGGCCCCTGTGGATCCCAGCCAGCTCCGACCCTTCAACAGCTACGGCGCGCCGGAGTGGCTCAGCCGCGGCTACTACGCGGACGTCGAGTTCCGCTGCCGGGACTGCCACGAGGAGCACACCTGGACCGCCGAGGCCCAGAAGTGGTACTTCGAGGTGGCCAAAGGGGTCGTCTGGGGCCAGGCCTCACGCTGCCGGACCTGCGCCGCCGTCGAGCGCGCACGAAAGGCCGAGGCCCGGCGGGTGTGGGCCGAGGGCCTCGCGAAGAAGCGCGCGCGCCAGGGCGAAGAGGGCTGAGCCGCGGCCCTAGGCGACGACCTGACGCACGAGGCGCACGGCGTTGGGATCGCCGGTGAGCCGGGTCGTGTGCTCGACGATGGCGGCGAGCTGGGGCTCGGAGAGCGGGCGGTCGAGGAGGCTCACGTCGACGGCGACGCCCCAGGGCTCGAGGTCGTCGTGGGCCGAGCGCAGGTTGTCCGCCCCGGCCTCGTAGATCGCGTCGTCCAGGGCCTTCTTGGTGCCGCGGGTCGTGGCGTGCACCACAAAGAGCACGGCGCGCCCGGGCTGGTGGTCCTCCGTCATGGAGATCCGGGTGCGGGGCGAGAAGACGCAGTCACGCACCGCGCCGTGGCGGCTGAGCTCAAGCTGGGTCTGGGCCACCCGGCGGGCGATGCGCGGCTGGGCCTCCTGGGTGGCGGCGCCGATGTGCGGCGTGGTCGCGATGCGGGGCTCATGGGCGTAGGGGTTCTCCCAGCCGGGGCCGTTCTTGCCCGGCTCCTTGGGGAACACGTCCACCGCGGCGCGCCGCACCCGGCCCGCGGCGATCGCGTCGAGCAGATCCTCGGCGCTGTGTAAGAAGCCGCGGGAGAGGTTGATGAACAGGCGCGGGCTCGACTCCGGGCGCTCGCTGCCCAAGAGGAAGAGCAGCTCCCGGTTCAGGCGGCTGCGGTTGCTCTGGCCGGTCACGTCCGTCGCCGAGAGGTGCACGGTGACGATGTCGGAGCCCGCGAAGAGCGCCTCGGGGCTCGGCGCGGCCTCCCAGCCCATCTCGACGCCGACCTCCCGCGCGACGGCGCGGCTGTCGTAGAAGCGCACCCGGAGGCCCAAGGCCTCGGCGACCTTCGCGACGGCGCGGCCGATGTTCCCGAGGCCGTAGATGCCGAGCACCTTCCCTTGCACCTCAAACCGATCCGTTGACGACTTGTCCCAGACCCCGGCGCGGCCCTGATCGTAGCTCTCATACAGCCGACGGGAGAGGCCGACGAGGTGCCCGACGACGAGCTCCACGACGCTGCGCCCGTTCGAGATGGGGTCGTTGAAGACCAAGACGCCGTGCTCGGCGGCGGCGGCCTTGTCGACGGAGTCGTCGCCGATGGCGCAGAGCTGCACGACGAGGAGCTCCGGGGCGCTCTCCAGCACCCGGCGCGTGACCGGCACCTGGGAGCGCTTGAACAAGATCTGGCTCTTGTGCTCGTTCAGGAGGCGGATCAGGTCGTCCTCATCGGGGGTCTTGTCCACACGCACCACCTCGACGCCCCCGGCGATGAGGAGCTGATCAAGCTCGCGGTGGGGGTTCTCGACGATGAGCGCGCGGCGCAGAGGGCCGTTCACGATGCGGGGCATGAGGTCTCCAGCGAAGGACACGCGAGGCCCGAGGGGCAGAGCGCGCGGGCGCGTCCTTAGCCCGGGCCGCGCCTGGCCACAAGGCGCCGCGCGCCCCGAGCCGCGGTCGTGGATCGACCTCCGGCGCCCTCTCCTCGTGTCCTGCGCCGCGCCCTCTGGTAAGCGCGCTCGCGCGGCGGTAGGATGACAGCGCACCTCTTCGGTCGGACCATTGCCACCCAAGAACGAGAACCTCCAGGGTGAGGCCGCCCCGCCGCTCGCGGAAGGCCGCTATCGTCTGCTCTCCGTCCTCGGCGTCGGCGGCATGGCCACGGTGTACCGGGGCTACGACGCGCGCCTGCAGGTGAACCGCGCCATCAAGGTGCTCTCCCCTGCCCTCGCCAAACGAAAGAGCCTGAAGTCGCGGTTTGAGGCCGAGGCCTCGACCATGGCGCTGCTCCAGCACCGGAACATCGTCTCGGTGCACGACGTCGGCGCCGACGGCAACCGCATCTTCATCGTCATGGAGCTCGTCGAGGGCGGCTCGCTCCTCGATCGGGTGCGGGATCACGGCCCGATCCCCCCGAAGATGGCGCTGGACGTCACCGTCCGGATGCTCGACGCGCTCAAGGTCGCCCACAAACGCGGCGTGGTGCACCGCGACATCAAGCCCCACAACATCCTCCTGAGCGGCGAAGGCGACATCCGGGTGACGGACTTCGGCATCGCCCAGATGAAGCGGGACGATGACCAAGACGGCCTCACGAAGACCGGCGCGGTGATGGGCACCTGGGGCTTCATGGCCCCCGAGCAGCGCTCCGACGCCAAGGGTGTGGACCAACGCGCCGACATCTACTCCGTCGGCGCGACGCTCTACGCGATCATGACGGACAAGACGCCGGGGGAGCTCTTCGCCGCGGACATGGATCCCGGGATGCTCGCCGGGCTGCCCGACGAGATCACGACGATCATCCGCAAAGCGACGCGCTACAACCGCGAGGAGCGCTACGCCGACGCCCAGGCCATGGCGGAGGCCTGCCGCGCGGCGATGGCGCGGATCCCCGACGACCCCGCGGACACCCCGCCCCTGGCCTCGCCGCCCCGGGACGAGGACGAGCCCGACCCCCGCAACCTCGCGCGCCGCCCCTTCGACCCCAGCCACAACAGCACCGGGGCCAACGTCAGCGCGCCCGAGCGCGGCGGCAGCTTCCCCAGCCAGCCCGAGGCCCCGGCCCAAGGCGTCTCCAGCGGCGGCTCCAACGGGGGCTCGTACCCAGGCGGCTCCTTCGCGGGCCCCCCGGCCGTGCTGACCCCGATTCAGCCCCAGGCCCTCGACGTCCCCATGTGGCGCCAGCGGCCTAACCCGGCGGAGACCGCGGTCCCCGACGACGACATCAGCGACTACCTGGAGCCCTCGGCCAGCGAAGAGAGCCCCCGGCAGATCGTCCCGGGCCTCGACTCCATGTCGTTCTTGGAGGCGCCGAAGCCAAAGGCCGCGGTGGTGACGCCCGCGCCGACGCCCGCCCCGACGCCGCCCCCGACGCCGAGCATCAACGAGCTCCTGATCAACGACGGGCCCGCCGCGCCGCCGTCCGCCCCTGCCCCGGCGCCGTTGCAGAACAGCTCCTTGACCCTGGCGCTCCAGCTCAGCGGCCTGCTCGCCCTCGGCGTCGTCGGCTGGGCGCTCTTGACCCGCCCTTGGGAGCCCACCGAGCCTGACGTGGAGATCGTCACGCCGCCGACGGAGGCCATCGGCGTCTCGCCCCCGAACACGCCGCCGATTGAGCCCCCGTCCGTCGTGAACCCGCCCGTCGAGAACCCCGTCACGACGACCAACAACCCGCCGGGTCCGGCCGTGCCGCCCCCCGACAAGACCAGCGGCGTCCGCGATCCCAGCCCCAACGGCGGCACCACCACGACGAACCCCGACAAGGTCACGCCCCCTCCTGTCGTGAAGGTCACGCCGCCCCCCGACCCGCCCGTCCTCGCCGTCGAGT
>JAKLKD010000287.1 GCA_023150845.1 Myxococcota bacterium
CAGCAACGGCGTCGAGATCGAGGGCGGCGCGGGCGTCACCCTGCGCGACGTGGCCTTCGACAGCATCGGGAACACCGCCGTCAAGGTGCTCGACAGCACCGACGTGGTCATCGAGAACGCCACCTTCACCACCCCGGCCTACGGCGGCGTCTCCGTCGAGGGCGGCTCGGCGACGGTTCGTGGCGGCGTCTTCGAGTCGCCCGTCGGCTTCGCGGTCTACGCCCAAGACGGCGCGGACGTCACCGTCGAGGGCAGCACCATCAGCGGCACGGTCTACACCAACGCCGACGAGGGCCTCATCGACGGCTTCGCGCTCTGGGCTGTCGGCGGCTCGACGCTCTCCACGAACGGGAACACGCTGACCGACAACGTCGTGCACGTCTGGGGCGACGACGCCGACGTGTACCTCAGCGGCGACGTCTTCACCGGCGGCTTCTACGGCGTCGTGCACACCGTCGGTGAGTTCTCCATCGACGGCGCGACGATGCAGGACGCCTACTGGACGGCCCTGCGCGTCATCACCCCCGACGACATCTCGATCTCGAACACCGAGGTGATCGGCACGCCGGAGCTCGTCGCCGCCGACGCCTACAACTTCACCAACTACATCGGCGGCGGCGCCACTCTGGCGACCGACGGCACCATCTCGATGAGCGACGTGACCATCACGGGCTACAACGCCCTGGGCATGATCGTGCTCGGCTACAACGACGCGCCCACCGTCGTCGCCGAGCGCCTCAACATCGTGAGCCCCGGCCGCTACGGCCTGCGGATGCACGGCGCGGACGCGACGCTCACCGACGTGTCGGTCACCGACATGCGCCTCGTGGACGACCCGGACACCGTGAACACCTCGGGCAGCTACAACACCGGCTTCGCGGTGAGCCTCTGGGAGTGCAACACGCAGTGGACGGGCGGCGCGATCACGGGCTCTGAGCTCATCGGCATGTTGAACTACGCGGGCTCCTTGCAGCTTGTCGGCACCACCCACGGCGACCACGGCGCCTTCGGCCTCTGGAACTACGAGGGCACGGCGTACATCACCGGCGCCACCTTCACCGACAGCCCGTCGGACGGCGGCATCTCGAACTACACCGGCGCGCTCACGGTGGAGTCCAGCACCTTCGTCGACAACGTCGCCACCTACACCTACGAGTACAGCTACGACGACGGCAACGGCGGCACGGTCACCTACGCCTATGAGTACAGCCACCAGTCTCAAGACGTGGTCTGTTACTCCGCGACGTCTTGTGAGCTGCTGAACAACACCTTCTCCAACGGTTCGGCCGGGGTGCAGGTCAGCTACAGCTCGAACGTGCTCATCGAGGGCAACACCTGGACGGACTACCAGCGTTACCCGATCTACGTCTACGCGCAGACCGACCCCGTCGAGCTGAAGGACAACACCTTCAAGGACACCGGCTACTACGCGCTCTACTGCTACAGCGGCGCCATGGAGGCCGAAGGGCTGCTCATCGACGGGATCGTCTCCTCGACGAGCGAGGTGAAGTACTACACCGACGGCGTCGAGACCGGCGGCTACACCTACTCCAGCAGCGGCCAGGCGATGTACCTGAGCAGCTGCTCCCTCTCGATGCGCGACAGCGAGATCGTCGGGGCGAACTACCACGCGCTCTACGCCTACGACTCGGCCTTGGAGTTCATCGACACCACGGTGCGTGACGGCTCGTCGATGGGGACGTCCTCCTACGGCACGCTGCGCGCCCAGTGGTCGTCCACCAAGCCCAGCTTCTACGCCGCGGGCCTGACCGTGAGCGACACGGCCTACGGCGACGGCCTCCAGCTCTACGGCGCGGGCGTGGAGGGCGTCGTCGAGCTCTCCGACATCACCCTGACCGGCAACCAAGGCCGCGGCCTCACCGTCCAGGGCTTGCCCAACGTGAGCCTCTCCAACGTCACCGCGACGGGCAACGGCAGCGACGGCGCCTTCTTGGAGGCCGTGTCCGGCGAGATGTTCGGCGAGAACACCTTCTCGTCCAACGGGCGCTACGGCCTCACCATCGACGGCCGCCTGGACTACGACGGCGACGGCTACACCATCGGCGAGGGTGACTGCGACGACACCTCGGCCAGCCGCTACCCCGGCGCGACGGAGAGCTCAAACCGCCGCGACGACGACTGCGACGGCGTCGCCGACAGCGGCACCGACACCACGGACTACGACGGCGACAGCTACAGCGCGGCCACCGGCGACTGCGACGACACGACATCGTCCACCTCCCCCGCCGCCGCGGAGACCACCCTCGGCGTCGACAACAACTGCGATGGCGTCGCCGACGAGGGCGAGGACGGCAGCTTCGAGCTCATCGGCGTCACCGCGTCGAGCAACAAGGCTGACGGCGTCTCCTTGCTGCGGGTGGAGACCACCCTCAACGACGGCGTGATGAACGACAACCTCGGCTGGGGCGTCGCCTGCGCCGCCGGGGACGAGCTCGGCGGCTCCTGCGACATCTCGACCACGGGCAACAGCTACGGCGGGTCGAGCTGCGACGTCTGCGAGTGATACCGACAGGCGACCTCTCGGGGTGAGCCCCGGGAGGTCGGCGGGATACACTGGGAGGGCCGGACGCCGGACGGAGTGGAGATGGACACGCTGCCCGCTGACCAGATCGAGGCCCTCCGTGAGCGCATTCGCCGCGCGGGGAAACGCGCGACGGGCTCGCGGCTCGCGGCGCTCTCCTGCCTCACCCTCGCGGGGTCCCCGCTCAGCCACGGTGAGGTGATGGAGCGCCTGGAGCCCCAAGGCTGGGACCGGGCGAGCATCTTCCGGGTGCTCAACGACCTCGCCGACGCCAAGCTCCTGCGCCGCCTCGACCTCGGCGACCACCTCTGGCGTTTTGAGCTGCTGGCCGACGAGCCCAGCGGCCACACCGAGGACGAGCACGCCCACTTCATGTGTGTCGGCTGCGGTGAGGTGCAGTGCCTGCCCGAGCTCAGCATCGTCTTGCCCAAGTCCGCCCAGGTGCCCCGCGCCTTGCGTGAGGACGCCGTGCAGGTGCGGGTGCTCGGGCGCTGCGACGCCTGCGCCTGAGGCGGCGCTCAGGGCGCGCCCGTCTCCGCGACGGCGGACAGGATCGGCTCGACCAGGCGCTCGGCGAGGCCCTCGGCGCCCGCGGCGTTGTAGTGGCAGCAGGGGTCGAGCCGGACGGACTCGGGAGGGATGTCGCCCCAGAGCGCGGCGGCGCTCCACATCGGCACCTCTCGCTCCGCCAAGGCCGCAGCGGCGCGCACATAGCTCTCGGCGGGCGCGTCGGCCTGCTCGCGGAAGGGCTTGTCCAACGACGCCATGGCGAGCCAGACGAGCGCCTCGGCGCGCTCCTCAGCGAAGCGGCTCGCCTCGTCTAAGCCCTCGTCCAAGAACCGAATCCAGGGGTCGACGAGCTGAACATTACGCTCAGGCGCTAACGCGAGGCTGAGGTGGATGTAGGCCATGCTGCGGGAGAAGAGGCCGTAGTGCAACGTTTGGGGGAGCCGCAGCGGGTTCGATGGGCCGCCGTCGGCGGCGGCGAGCGAGCCGGAGTTCACCAGCGCCCCGCCGATGTCCGTGAGCGTGTGCGCGGAGTTGTACCAGAGCTCCCAGACGATGAGGTCGGCCTTGGGTCGCCCGCTCAGCTTGTGCTGGGCGAGGGGGAGCTGGGTCCAGAAGGTTGAGCCCGAGGCCGCGACCACCTCGACGCAGACCTTGCCCGGCGCCTTCGCGGCGAGGGCGCGCTGGAGGGCCACCCCAGGTCGGGTCTCGAGGTCGGCCAGCCCCGCACCATAAAAGATCGATGAGCCGATGAGCACAACGTGCAGGTCTTCGGGCTGTGGGTCCCCGCCGGGGCAGCTCAAGGAGTTGACGTCCGCCTCGTTGGGCTGCCAGGTCGCGCCCAACGGGGTTCGGATCAGGTCCACACCGACGAGGGGCCCGATGATCTGGACACGAGGCGGCCGCAGGTAGGACCGCGCCACCCCCTCGGCGAGCGCCACGGCGAGCGAACAACCGAACAAGGCCGCCAACGTGCGGCGCAGGAGGGGCCGATGGAGGGGGGACGACGCCATAAGGTCTCTGAATAGACGGCAAAGACGCTCTGCGCAAACCCAAAAACTCCTGCACACCCGACCGGAGCCTGTGACGCGCCGCGGTCAAATCGCGTCCGCGGTGTGGGCAGAGATCGCCGCGCAGCACGGCGCAGGTCAACACTTCCCGCGAAAAACCTCAACAAACTCCGTGTTGAGCGGGACGCTGACAGCCTTAGGACTGCGACAACTTGGCGACGAAGATCAAGCCTTCGACGGTCACCGCTGGCGGGGCGTCACGGGCTATGGCATGAAGAGTGTCCCAGCGAGAGGTGACCGATGCGGCATGTCCTCCCACTGGTGGTCTTCGCGACCGCCTGCTCCGAGACGGACCTCAAACGGATCAACGAGCCCCCCCGGGCCGTGATCTCCACCCCGTCGGCGGACGAGCTGGTGTGGCAGGGCGAAGGCGTCATCGTCGCCGTTGGCCTCGTGGAAGACAGCCACGACGCGGCCCCCTTGCTGACCGTCACCTGGACCCTCGACGGCGACCTCATCGAGGCTACGGCCAACGACGCGGGTGAGGTCTTCTTGGACATCGACCCCGACGTCCTCGCCTGGGGCGCCCACACCCTCACCCTCACCGTCGTGGACAGCGACGGCGACATCGGCGAGGACAGCATCGAGTGGGCCGTCCGTGGCCCCGGCGGCCCGCCGGAGGTCGCCATCACCTCCCCTGCCACGGGCACCCGCTTCCCCGTCGGCGAAGAGATCTACTTCCAGGGCACCGCGAGCGACCTCACCTCGGACCCCCGCGACCTTGAGTTCGTCTGGATGTCCGACCTCGACGGCAACCTGAGCGACGTCTACCTCGACGGCAAGGGCAACACGAACCTCTCGCCCCAGGTCCTGCGTGAGGGTGAGCACGTCATCACCCTGATCGCCACGGACACCGACGGCGAGTCGGCCATCGCCGAGATCACCGTGAAGGTCGGCGAAGAAGAGATCGAGATCATCGACGACCCCGAGGTCGGCGACCTCATCTTCTCCGAGATCATGGTCAAGCCCACCGTCGCTGAGGACGTAGACGGCGAGTGGGTCGAGCTCTACAACACCTCGGGCTACGGCGTTCAGATCAAAGGCTACAGCTTCCACGACGACGACTACGACTTCTACGTCATCGAGGACAGCTTCGTCGTGATGCCCGGCGACTACGTCGTGCTCTGCGCCAACGTGAACCCCGCCCAGAACGGCGGCGTGCCCTGCGACGTCGGCTTCAACCGCACCGAGATGGGCGGCGACGGCGCCATGGCCTTGGGCAACAAGGGCGACGAGGTCGTGCTCTCTTTGCCCGACGGCACCGAGATCGACTGGCTCTACTACGACGCGAGCTGGTACGTCGAGGGCGTGGCCTCGGGGGTTGACCCGGACCACCTCAACGGCGAAGACAACGACGAGCTCATGTACTGGTGCCCCCAGACGTCGGTCGTCTCTAAGGGCGGCGAGCCTGGCACGCCGGGCATGTTGAACGACGAGTGCTGAGCGAAGGCCTCCCGGGCCGCGCGCAGCAGACCGGGCTCAGCCCCCGACGCTCGCGGCCCAGGCCGCGTACTCAATCAGCCCCCAGCGCCCCTGAAACTCCGCCAACAAGGCGTTGAAGGCGTTCAGCGCGGCCTGCATCTCTTTGTTGGCCTCCTCAGCGACGCGGTTGACCTCGGTGATCTGCGCGGGCTTGGGGCGCTTGAGCTCAATCGTGGCGCAGTAGCGGGCGTAGTCGTCAGTGAGCTGATCCTCCACGAGCGCGCCGACGGCCTCGAGCGCCTGCGAGAGCGACTTGTCGCCGCGCCAGTCACCCAGCAACCGGGCCTGGGCGAGGGCGGGGCCCAAGGCTTCGACGGCCCGCTCACGGGAGGCGGAGCACTGGAAGTCGGGGCTCGCCGAGGCGGACAAGAAGGCGTTGAGCACGTCCACCAGGGCGTTCTGGCGCGCGAGCACGGCGTTGGTGTAGCGCGCGGCGAAGGAGACGTGCTGCTCGGCGGTGAGCAGGCTGCCCGCGGGGACGAGGTGGGGGGCCACAAACACCGGGCCGCCATCGACGGTGGGCGTGTCCCCCTCGACCAACAAGAAGCGGTGTTTTTTGGCGAAGGCGGCCTGGGCGGCGCGCTGCTCGTCGAGGTGGCGTTTGCCCTCGGCGGTGTAGCCTTTGACGAGCAGCTCGGCGCGGTCGAGGTCCCCGCTGACGACCTCGGGCTTGGTCATCAAGGTCGCGAGCTCGGCGAGATCGATCTCCAAGGCGTGAATGAACCACTCCAAGGAGCGCGCCGTGGCGTCGACGAGGGTCGAGTCCCCTTTGTAGGGCGGCACCCGCCGCAGCTCGGAGAGCTCGCCGTTGAGGGTGTCGATGGTCTGCACACGCCAGGCCTCGAACGCCGCGGGGTCGTTCGAGCGCATCACCGCGCCGATGGCCGCGGCGAGCTGTAGACCCAAGGCGTAGTCGAGCTCGGCGATGAGGTCGTTGTACTGCACCGGCGTCATGCCGACGACGCTGATGGACGGAGGCGTCGGGGTGTCCTCGGCGTAGGACGGGCTGATCAGCAGGACGAGCAGAAGCAAGGCACGCACGGGATCTCCAAGGCTCACGAGGACCCACGAGCGTGGCACGCCGTCGGCCTCGCTGTCAACTCACGCCGCCGGGTGCTCTCCGGCGCCGAACAGGATAGTACATGTTCAGTGAACACAGTCATTGAACACGT
>JAKLKD010000288.1 GCA_023150845.1 Myxococcota bacterium
GCGTCGAGATCGTCTCCCACGAGGACGGCTCCCAGGCGCTCGAGGGCTACGTCGTGTCCTTGCGCGGTCGGGCGAGCGACCCCGATCACCCCGCGACGGACCTCATGGGCGTCTGGCGGGTGGAGGGTGAGGAGGCCTGCCCGGCCCAGGCGGCGGACGAGCTCGGCGGGCTCACCTGCGACGTGGTGCTCAGCGAGGGCGAGTCCATCGTCACCCTTGAGGTCACGGATCCCAAGGCCGCGACGGGCAGCGACGTCGTCGAGCTCGTCGTGACGCCCACCGACGCCCCCACGGCGTCCATCTTGTCCCCGCTCGACGGCCAGCGCGGCTACAGCGACACGAAGCTACGTTTTGAGGGCCTCATCCAAGACGCCGAAGAGAGCCCGGATCAGCTCGTGGCCGTCTGGGAGAGCGACCTCGACGGCGTGCTCGACCTCGACACCACCGCCGACCCCAGCGGCCTCATGCTCGACTTCGCGACGCTCACTGAGGGGGAGCACGCCTTGACGCTCACCGTCGAGGACAGCTCGGGCCGCACCGGCCGCGACGCCGTGCTGATCACCATCGGGCCGCCGAACTCGGCCCCGTCCTGCGCCATCACCGCCCCCGCCGAAGGGGAGGTCGTCGTGCTCGGCGAGGGGGTGCAGCTCGTCGGGCAGGTGGACGACGTCGATATCGGCCCCGAGGCCCTCAACGTCACCTGGAGCTCAGACCTCGACGGCGCCCTCGGCGGCAGCGTCCCGGACTCCGCAGGGCGGGTGAGCCTCAGCGCCGCGGCGCTCAGCGCGGGCACCCACCAGCTCACCCTGACCGCCCAGGACGAGCTCGGTGAGGTCTGCGCCGCCGGGGTGAGCCTGCGCGTGAGCCAGGCCCCGAAGGTCGCGATCAGCGCCCCGGCGAGCGGCAGCCAGGTCAACGAGGCCCAGAGCGTCACCTTCACGGCCATCGTCTCCGACGCCGAGGACCCCCCGACGGCGCTCTCCCTCAGCTGGGAGAGCGACCGCGACGGCCTCTTCGCCACCGTCGGCGCCGACAGCGCCGGGCTCAGCACGACCCTCGTCGGCACCCTGAGCCCTGGGCCCCACGTCGCGACGGTCACTGTCACCGACACCGACGGCCTGAGCGCCACGGCCTCGTTGAGCCTCACCGTGAACGGCCTCCCGACGGCGCCGACGATCTCGCTCAGCCCGGTGAGCCCGCGCACCGACGACACCCTCACCGTGAGCATCGACGCCCCGTCCACGGACGCCGAGGGCGACCCCATCACCTACACCTACGCCTGGCTCGTGGACGGCGTGGCGTCTAGCGCCTCGACCGGGGCGACCTTGCCCGCCTCGGCCACCACCCGGGGTCAGACCTGGACGGTGAAGGTCACCCCCAGCGACGGGAAAGCCAGCGGCGCCGCCGCCGCGGCGAGCACGGTCATCGAGAACACCCTCCCCACCGTGAGCGGCCTGAGCCTCTCGACGACGACCCCCCGCACAAACGACGTCATCGTCGCGACGGTCTCCAGCGCTGATGCCGACGGCGACGCCGTGAGCCTCAGCTACGCCTGGACGGTGAACGGCGCGACCATGCCCGTCGCCGGGACGAGCCTCGACGGCGCCTTGTACTTCTCGAAGGGGGAGCGGGTGCAGCTCACCGTGACCCCGAACGACGGCATCAGCGACGGCGTGCCGCTCACCGGGGCCTCGGTGCTGGTGCTCAACACGGCGCCCACGGCGCCCACGGCGCGGGTGTCCCCGGCGTTCCCGGCCTATGGGGAGGACGACCTCGTCTGCGGCGTCACCAAGGCCGCCACGGACGAGGACGGCGACACGCTCAGCTACTTCGCCGCCTGGCAGGTCGATGGCGTGGACTACCTCTCCAGCGCCGACACCGGCCTCGACTCAAGCGGCTGGGTGGGCCCCCGGGCCACGACCTGGACCGACGACACCGTGCCCGCCGCGGACCCCCAGGAGGGTGAGGTCTGGACCTGCACGATGACCCCGGACGACGGCGAAGACTACGGCCCCACGAGCAGCCACAGCGTCACCATCGACTGCGGCTCGGGCACCTGCGACATCGACTACAGCGACATCTGGACGCTCAACAAGACCGTCTCGTACTCCTGCTTCTTGGGAATCGTGAGCATCGCCTTTGACGAGGTGGAGATCTCCGACCTCACCTCCAGCCTCACGATCACGTCTACGGCGTCGTCACGGCCCGGCACGATGGTCGGCAGCTTCAGCTCCGATGTGGACTTCTCCGTCGTGGAGACCATCCCCTCAGGCATCTGCTCCGAGACCTACACGATGACCGGCACCTTCACGAGCGAGACGACCTTCACGGCGAAGCTCGTGGGCACCTTCTCCGGCTCGTTCTGCTACGACTGCACCGGCTTCACCCGGAACTTCACCGGCACCCGCTGAGCGCCTCAGCCCTCGTCGCCGCCGTCGTCCTCCCAGGGGTCAAGCTCGGGGACGGCGGCGGTGAGGCCCTCGGGATCGGAGAGGGGCCAGAGGTCTCCCCAGAGCCCGGCGCCGCCATCGACGGTGATCACCTGGCCGGTGATGTAGGAGCCCGCGGCGCTGCCCAAGAGCGCGGCGACCCAGGCGATCTCCTCTCGGCGCGCGAGGCGCTTCATCGGCACCGCCGAGGCGAGGCGCTCCAAGACGCCGAGCTCCTTCGGGTATCGTTTGAGCCCCGACGAGGCGACGTAGCCCGGTGCGATGGCGTTGACGCGTATACCCCGGCCCGCCCACTCCACGGCGAGGGTGCGGGTGAGGGCCTCGACCCCGGCCCGGGCGGCGACGCTGTGCGCCATGCCCGGGAAGCCCCGGGGCGTGAGCATCGTGATGTTCACGACGGCGCCGCCGTTCTGCAGCATCCAGGCGTCCGCCGCGGCGCGCAGCATGTTCCAGGTGCCGGTGAGGTTCGTCGCGACGACGGCGTCAAAGCCGCGGGGGGTGATGGTCTCCGCCGGAGCCAAGAACTGCCCGCCGCCGTTGTTCACCAGCACGTCCAGGCGCCCGGACTGGCTGAGCACGGCCTCGACGCAGGCCGCGACCTGGCCGCGGTCGCGGATGTCGACGGCGTGGCCGAAGACCGCGGCGCCGGTCTCTTCAGCGATGGAGCGGGCGGCGGCCTCGATGACCTCCCGTTTGCGGGACGCGAGGTGCACCGTGGCGCCGAGCCGGGCGTACTCCCGGGCGATCTCCGCGCCGATGCCGGTGCCGCCGCCGGTCACCAGGGCGACGTTCCCGGTCATGAGACCAGGCATAAAGACCTTGGACTGACTCACGCCGCACCTCCAGGGAGCCGACCCACGATGAGCATGTGGCGGTCGCTCACGATCTCGACGGACAAGGGCAAGCCCGCCTCGTTGAGCTGGGCGCGCACCTCATCGGGGGTGAAGGCCGCGCACAAGGAGTTGAAGAAGTCGATCCGAAGCACCTCGGGCTCCCCACTAGACCATCGGTCTACCGTCGCCTGCGCCATCTCCGGCGACTCCGGGCGGAAGAGGTCGCCGACGAACACGGCCGCGCCGGGGGCCCCGTGGGCGCGCACCGCCGCCCAGAGCGCCTGGGGGTCGGGGAGGTGGTGGAGCAGGCTGTTGCTCAAGACGAGGCCGTAAGCCCGTGTGGGCAGGCCCGTGTCCGGCACCCTGCCGACGTGAAGGCGGAGCCGCTCATCGGGGGCGCCATGCTTTTTTGTCCCCGCCGCCAACATCGCCGCCGAGCCATCGACGGCGTCAAGGCGCCAGCCGGGGTGCGCGGCCAGCAGGCGGCGGGGGATGTCGGCGGGCCCACAGCCGAGGTCAACGCCGCGGAGCGTCTCGGGCAGCGACGGGAAACGCCGCCCCAACGCCTCGATGAAGGCCGCGTTCGGCGCGTCAAAATTGGCCTCGGCGTAAGCGTCGGCCTGCGCGTCGTCCTCCATCAATTCGGGCTCAAGCACACGCAGCATTCGTGCACCTCCACCGGGGACGTAACCCGGCCTCAGAAGGGCTGGTGGCGGCGGGCGTCCCAGGTGGGCTCGATCAAGGTGTCGAGCTCGGGGGCGGGGTGCGCGGTCTGCCAGCGCGCCTGCTCGGCCCGCCAGCGGCGTCCGGCCTCAAGCCCCATCGCCTCGGGGCGCTCCTCTGGCGGCGTGATCCACCAGATGAGCACGGCGCCGTGGTCGTCGGGCATGCCGAGGTGCCCGCCCACGCCGGTCATGTAGCGGTTCAGGCGGCCCTCGGTGAGCATGGAGCCCGGCGTGGCGTCGACGGCGATGGCGGCCACCCCGAGGGCGCGCAGGCGGCGCACGGCCTCGGCGCCGGGATCGTCGGGGTAGCTGCCGTCCTCAAACTCGCGGAGGTAGGCGAGCAGCGGCTCCTCATCGATCATTCGTTTCCACTCCGCCGGGGCCTGGGCGCCTGGCGGCAAGAGCGTGGGATTCACGACGGCCTGGCGGTGGTACCGGGCGTGCAGCCCGACCAGGGGCGCCTGGAGCCCACCCCGGGCCAGGGGAAGCTCCAGCACGGCGCCGGGGGCGTCCTCCAGGGCCCGCCAACGATCCAGGCCGCGTAAGGAGAGCGTCTGCAGCGGCGCGTTCCCCGAGAGCACGAAGGCCTCGGCGGCGATGAGCCCCGCCCAGAGGAGCGGACGGGGCGACCGGGCGGCCAAGGCGGCGAGGCCCAGCGGGATGAGCAGGCCCCAACGCTCCGGCCAGGTCAGCCGGGCGCAGAAGGGGTGGAGCTGTCCGAAGACCCGAAAGGGCAGGGCGATGAGGGTGTCACCGATAGCGACGGGATCTTCACCCCACTTGAGGTAGGGCCCGAGCGTCATCACCGCCCCGGTCAAGGCGCAGCAAAGGAGGCCCACCCGCGCGCCCCGAGGCCCACCCCCTCGCCACAAGCCCCAGGCCGCCAAGGCGAGGAGCGGCCAAGAGAGCCGGTTGCTGCGGTCGAGGGGCGCGCCGCGGAGCAGGTCCCTGGGGTCGCCGGAGTGCTCCACCACAAACCGCAGCGCCTCAGGCACGGGCTCAAGCGCCTCCCGCATGTTGAGCGGCGCCGGGGACACCGAGGGATCGGCGAGGGGCAAGGCGTCGAGGTGGGTGAGCCAAGGCGCCATTCCCGGCGCCGCCACGGCGCAGGCCACGAGCACGGCCAGGGCGAAGGGGCGGCGCGCGGCGGGGTTCGTGGTGAGCCCCCAGGCGGCGTACGCGGCGGAGCCAACGGCCAAGAAGACGGCGTTGTACCAATACGTCAGCCCAGCGAGGGCGATCCACAGCCCCGCCCAGGCGCCGTCCTGCAGGCGCCCGCCCGAGACGAGCCGCCAGAGCGCGCCGAGGTAGAGCGGGGCGAACCAGGCGATGGACTGCGGGGCGTGGTGGAGGTTGATCTCGCGGAGGGTCGGCTCCGCGACGGCCCAGGCCACGCCGACGAGGTACCCCGCGCGGTGATCCCCCCCGAGCTGCTGCCCGAGGCGGTGCCCGGCGAGGCCGTTCCCGGTGAGCACGACGAACCAGAAGAGGTTGTCGCTGAGCGGGAAGGGCAAGAGCGCCGCGAAGGGCGCGCCGAGGAGGTGATCGATCACGTTCGGCATGAGCCAGAGCGCCGGGTACCCCACCGGGAAGTACACCCCGTCGGACATCGGCAGGTCGCCTGGATCGGCGAGCATCCGCGTAAACAGGCCCCGCAGGCCCACGGTGTCCAAGGCGTCGACGTTCGGGAAGCCCGGCAGCGCCTCGCCCAGAGACAGCGCCAGCGGCCAGGTCAAGGCCACGGCGAGCAGGAGGTAGACGACGGTGGCCAAGGCCCAGGGAGCGCGCATCGGACAGCAGTATCACCCGGCCAAGATCCGCCTGCACAGGGGCGAGTGTTGGTGTATGCTCCTCGTCCAATCTGCACAGGAGTGACCATGAGCTTCACGACGCTCGTAACGGCGTTGTTCCTGATGGCCCCGACCGTCACCATCGACAGCGCGGGCGCGGTGATCGGCCGAATGACCCTCAACGCGCCCATCACAAAGGTGCGCAGCATCGTCGGTGACGCGGAGAAGGTCGGGAAGCTCGTGCCCCAGGTGCGGTCGGTCACCTCCCGGCCCGCGGGGGCCTGCGTGGTGCTTGAGGTCGTCTCGGCGGGCCTCATCGGCGACGTCGTGTACAAGAGCCGCCGCTGCCCAACGGCGAGCGGCTGGGCCGAGCACCTGACCTCCTCCGACGACCTCAAGCAGATGAGCGCCGTCTGGTCCTTGACCGAGCGCGGCGCGCAGACCGACGTTCACTTCAGCCTCACCGTCGACGTCGGCGCCTACGCCCCGACGATCTTGGTGCAGAGCTTGACCAAAGATCAAGTCACGACGACGCTCCAGAACCTTGAGGCCCAGGTGAACGCCCTGCCTTAGGGTCGCGCGCCCACGGGGCCGAGCTGCCGCCGGAGGCCGTCCGCCGTCGTCACGGGGAGGCCGCAGGCGCCGCGCTCGCAGAGATAAGCCCGGGCGGCGTCCGCGGCTGAGGTCTTCCGCCGGAGCGCGCTGAGGTGCTCCAGCGCCGAGGCCGTCTCCGGGCTCACCACGGCGAGCACGTCGAGGGGCGTGAGCCCGGCGCGGGCGGCGGCGAGCAGGGGCGGGAGGCTCGGGTGCTCCGCCCGCGGCGTGACGATGACCAGCTCCCGGCTCGGCCCGCGGCGGTGCAGCAGCGCCAGCACCAGAGACGGCGCCGCCCCCGGCGAGCGCCGCGCCCAGGCCCCGACCGACACGAGCAGGGCCTCCAGGCGCGCCTCGTCCACGACTGGGCTGCCCA
>JAKLKD010000289.1 GCA_023150845.1 Myxococcota bacterium
GCCGCGCCCGAGATCGTCGCCGCCGCGCCGGTCGTGGCGCCCGGGGTGGCCGCCGCCGCGCCGGTCGTGGCGCCGGTCGTGGTCCCGCCGCCGGTCGTGGCCGCGCCCAAGGGCCCGGTGATCGTGCGCCCCGCCGAGCCCGCGCCGCCGCCGGTCCCCGCGGTCAAGGCCACGGACACGCTACAGGAGCGCCTCGCTGAAGAGCTCGCTGACGACTGGGGCAACCCCGACTGGGACGAGGACGACGGTGTCCCTCCGGCCCTCGTCGCGCCGCGCCCGGCGATCACCTTCGAGACCCGCCCCGAGACGTTTGACGACGAGCCCCTGAGCGAGGAGGAGGACGAGGACGAGGACGAGCTCGACGCGCCGAGCTTCAGCGCCCGTCACCCCGTCCCCGACGACGAGGATCTCGACGACGAGCTCGATGAGGACGAGGAGTACGGCGACGAGGACGAGGACGCCCCGGCCTCTCGCGCGCCCTCCGCCGCCCGCCGCGCCCCCGAGCCCTCAAGCCCCGCCCGCTCGGCGGCGGCCTCGATGGTCCGCGCCCCGATCAAGCCCGGCAACCTCACCTCTGGCGGCTCCGGCGACGTCGTCCCGCCCCGCCGCCCGCCCCGCACCGAGCCCTTCATCCTGCCCGACCTCTCCTTGCTCGACGCCCACGACCGCAGCGTCGGTGTGCTCGACGAGGAGGCGCTCAAGGAGCAGGCCGCGGTGCTCGTCGAGAAGCTCGCGAACTTCAACATCCGCGGCGAGGTCGTCGCGATCCGCCCCGGCCCGGTCATCACGATCTACGAGTACCTGCCCGCCCCGGGCATCAAGGTCTCCCGCATCGCGTCCTTGACCGACGACATCGCCATGGCCATGCGCGCCGTGCGGGTGCGTATCGTCGCCCCGATCCCCGGCAAGGGTGTGGTCGGCATCGAGCTGCCCAACGCCGAGCGCCAGGTCGTCTGGTACCGCGACATCTTGTGCTCCCCCGAGTACCAGCAGGGCGACTGGATCCTGCCCATGGCCATGGGCAAGACCACCGAGGGCCTGCCCTACATCTCCGACCTCGCGAAGATGCCCCACCTGCTCGTCGGCGGCACGACGGGCTCGGGCAAGTCCGTCGGCGTGAACAGCATGATCGTCACCATGCTCTTCCACCGCACGCCGGACGAGCTCCGCCTCATCCTCATCGACCCGAAGATGCTGGAGTTTGAGCTCTACCAGGACATCCCCCACCTCCTGCACCCCGTCGTCACCGAGCCCAAGCTGGCCTCGGCGGCGCTCAAGTGGGCCTGCAACGAGATGGACGACCGCTACCGCATCCTGGCCCGCTGGGGCACCCGCAACCTCGCGTCCTACAACAAGAAGGTCGAGCAGGAGATGCTCGACTGGACTGAAGAGAAGGCCCGCCGCTACGCCCCCCGGGGCTGGACCGAGGGCGATCCCCTCCCGGCGCCGAAGAAGCTCCCCTACATCGTCATCGTCATCGACGAGCTCGCCGACCTCATGATGGTCGCCGCCAAAGACGTCGAGGAGAGCATCGTGCGCCTGGCCCAGAAGGCCCGCGCCTGCGGCATCCACCTCATCGTCGCCACCCAGCGCCCCTCCGTGGACGTCATCACCGGGCTCATCAAGGCGAACATGCCCGCCCGCGTGGCCTTCCAGGTGCGCTCGAAGATCGACGGCCGCACGATCCTCGACCAGAACGGCGCCGAGACCCTGCTCGGCAAGGGCGACATGCTCTTCTTGCCGCCGGGCGTGAGCGCCTTGATGCGTATCCACGGGCCCTTCGTCGCCGACGAGGAGGTCCAGCGTGTGGGCGACTACCTGCGCGCCCAGGGTGAGCCCCAGTACGACGCCGACATCCGCGTCGAGGACGAGGAGGGCGAGGCCCCCATCGCCGATGACGAGTACGACGAGGTCTATGACATGGCCGTGCAGATCGTCTGCGAGGCCGGGAAGGCGTCTACGTCGATGATTCAGCGCCGCCTCAAGATCGGCTACAACCGCGCCGCGCGGATCATCGAGATGATGGAGCGTGAGGGCCTCGTCGGCCCCGCGGACGGCGCCCGCCCCCGCGAGGTGCTCGCGGGCAGCCACGCGGGCTGAGCGTCACCGCGAGGGCGGTCACGCTTGGTCACGGCTTGTCACCCGGTCGAATGGTGGTCGGGGGCTGACGTAGGCTCAAACGACCCGTTCTCGTGGAGAGCCCATGGTTGCGAGCCGTCGCAGGTCGCGCTACCTGTGTAATCCCGAGTGCCTTGTCCCCGTCACCTCGGAGACGATCGTGCGCCCTATCTACCGCATCCTGTCCGCCGCCATCCTCACCGTCAGCCTCACGTTCGCGGGGCTGTCCACCTCCGCGACCGCCCAAGAGCAGCCCGACCCCACCAACGTCGAAGAGCTGGTGAAGGCCGTCGAGAGCACCTACTCCAACGTCTCGACCTTCCGCGCTGACTTCACCCAGGTCACGCGCTCGGCCGCGATGGGGGAGCAGCGCCAGAAGGGCAAGGTCTCTCTCAAGCGCCCCCGCATGATGAAGTGGGACTCCACCGGCCAGGGTGGGATGCTCTTCGTCACCAACGGCCAGAAGATGTGGCTGTACAACCCCGCCGACAAGCAGGTCATCGTCTACAACGACCTCGGCAGCACGGGCGGCGGCGGCATGTTCGACTTGCTCAACGGCCTCGGCCAGCTCGATGAGCACTTCGACGTGAACATCCAGTCCGGCGCCAACGACCCGGGCAAGAAGTCCTTTGACGTGCTGCTCAAGCCCAAGAAGGCGGGCGAGTACAAAGAGATCCGCCTGCGCGTGGCGAAGCGTCGCTACGACGTCGAGCAGATCGTCCTCGTCGATAACTTCGGCGGTCAGACCGAGATCAGCTTCTCCCAGGTCCGGCTGAACCAGTCCATCCCCGACTCCGAGTTCGCCTTCGCGGCGCCCGCGGGGGTCGCGGTCATCAACGCTGACGGGCCCTGAAGTCCGTCTTAGGGGCATCGTCCTGTGCAGCGTGTCCACCTCGTCTCTTTGGGGTGCTCGAAGAATCGTGTCGACTCTGAAGTCATGGTCGGGAAGCTCCTCGCCCGTGACTTCACCTTGGTGGACGAGCCCGCCCAGGCCGATGTGATCATCGTCAACACTTGCTCCTTCATCCAGCCCGCGACGGAAGAGTCCATCGAGACCGTCCTGGAGATGGCGAAGTTTAAGGAGGCCGGGAGCTGCTCCCGCCTCGTCGTCACCGGCTGCATGGTGCAGCGGTACGGCGCCTCCTTGGTGGACGAGCTGCCCGAGGTGGACCACTTCTTGGGCACGGGCGACTACCACCGCATCGACGACGTGCTCGCCGCCCGGGCGGGCGAGGCCCCCAAGAGCTTCATCGACGCGCCGCTCTACATCCACGATGAGATGGCGCCGCGGGTGAACTCCTGGGCGCGGCACTCGGCCTACCTCAAGATCAGCGAGGGCTGCAACCACCGCTGCACCTTCTGCATCATCCCGCAGCTCCGGGGCAAGCTCCGCTCCCGCAGCATCGAGTCCTTGGCCACGGAGGCCCTGCGGCTCGTCTCCCAAGGGGTGCGGGAGCTGAACATCATCTCCCAAGACTCGACGGCTTATGGCCGCGACCTCTACGGCCAGCCCAAGCTCGCCGAGCTGCTCCGGGCCTTGGCGCGTATCGACGGCCTGGACTGGCTTCGCCTGCACTACGCCTACCCCATCGGCCTGCCCGATGACCTCCTGGAGACCATCGCCCAGGAGCCCAAGGTGCTGCCGTACCTCGACATGCCGCTGCAGCACGCCTCGGGCAACATGCTGCGCGCCATGAAGCGCGGCGTCACCCGCGAGGGCCAGGAGCGCATCCTGGAGCGGCTGCGGAAGGCCGTCCCCGACATCGCCATCCGCAGCACCTTCATCGTGGGCTTCCCCGGCGAGACCGAGGCCGACTTTGAGGAGCTGATGAGCTTTGTGCGGGAGCAGCGCTTCACCCGCCTCGGGGTGTTCACGTACTACCAGGAGGAGGGCACGCCCGCGGCGGAGCTCCCCGACCAGGTCGATGAGGACGTGAAGCTCGACCGCCAGAAGCGGCTGATGGCCTTGCAGTCGGACATCTCCCTCAAGATGCACAAGGGGCTCGTCGGGCAGGTGCTCCCGGTGATGCTCGACGGCAAGTCCAAGGAGTCCGAGCTCTTGCTCGTCGGGCGGCTGCCCTCCCAGGCCCCGGACGTGGACGGGCAGGTCTACATCTCTTCAGCGCCGGTCGGGGTGCGCGCGGGGCAGATCTTGCCGTGCCGCATCACCCAGGCCTCGGCGTATGACCTCGTCGGAGAGATCGTCGAGGCATGACGCTCGACCCCGCCGCGCCGACCGTTCGGCTGAGCGTGGTGCTCCCCGCGTTCAACGAGGCGGAGAACATCCCCCGGGCGATCACCGCGGCGGTGGACGCCTTGGAGCGGCTGAACCTGAGCTTTGAGATCATCGTCGTGGACGACGGATCCCACGACGAGACGGGCACCCTCGCCCAGGCCGCCCAGCGGGAGGACCCCCGGGTGCGCGCCGTGCACCACCCCCGCAACCGGGGCTACGGCGCGGCGCTCAAGTCGGGCATCCTGAGCGCGAAGGGTGAGCTCATCTTCTTCACCGACGCCGACCTGCAGTTTGACCTCAACGAGCTGCGCCTGCTGCTCGCCCGGGCGCGTGAGGCGGACATCATCGCCGGGTACCGCGCCCGGCGCAGCGACCCCAAACACCGCCTCATCAACGCCTGGGCCTGGGGGCGGCTGGTGAACGTGCTCTTCGGCCTGGACGTGCGCGACGTGGACTGCGCGTTCAAGGTGTTTCACCGCGAGGTGTTTGAGCAGGTGCCGATCTCGTCGGTGGGCGCCTTCGTGAACACGGAGATCCTCCTGCGGGCCCAGGCCAAAGGCTTCACGATCACCCAGGTGCCCGTGAGCCACTACCCCCGCACCGCGGGCACCTCGACGGGCGCGAACCCCAAGGTGATCGCCCGGGCGTTTCTGGAGCTGGGGCGGCTCTACCGCGAGCTCAAGCGCCTGTGATCAGGGCTTGGCGCGCTCGTTGAGGCGCTCGAGCCCACGCTTGAGCTGGGGGTCGGCCTCCAGCCGGGACTTCACCGGGCCGACGAAGCTCGGGGAGGGCGGAGGTGGGTCGGGGGGCAGCTCGTCCAGGCGGGCGACGAGCGCCGCCTTGGCCTCGTCGCTATACGAGGAGCTCGCGACCATGCCGCGCAGCACGTCGGTTGGAGTGTAGCCCACCCGGGGCGTCGCCACGAGCTCGTCGGGCACGACCCCCTCGCCGTGGGTGAGCACCCGGCCCGACGGCAAGGCGTAGCGGGCGATGGTGAGCTTGAGCGCGCTGCCGTCGGGGTACTCGTACCAGGTCTGCACCGAGCCCTTGCCGTAGCTGGGCTCACCGACGACGAGGGCACGTTTGTGGTCTTGCAGGGCGCCCGCGACGAGCTCCGCGGCGCTCGCCGAGCGGCCGTTGAGCAGGATGACGATGGGCACGTCTCGGTCGCTGTCGTTGCGGGTGGCCACCCGCTCTTCGTCCGTGGCCACGCCGAGGCGGCCGCGGGTGGAGACGATGACACCTTCGGACAAGAAGAGATCGGCGATGGCCACGGCGTCGTCGAGGAGCCCACCGGGGTTGTCGCGCATGTCGAGGAGCAGGCCGCGGAGAGGGCCCTTGTTCGCGGTCTCTAAGGCGGCGAGGCGGGTGGAGACGTCGTCGGCGGCGTTGCGGCGGAACTGCTCCAGGCGGAGGTAGGCGATGCCGTTGGGCAAAAGCTCCGAGCTCACCGTGGGGCGGCGCACCTCGTCCCGCACGACGGGGAGCACGACGGGCGCGGACTCCCCCTCGCGCTGCAGGGTCAAGGTGACCGTGGTGCCCCGGGGGCCGTTGAGCAGGTTCAGGGCGTCGAGGAGGCTCATGCCCTTGAGGTCGCGGCCGTCGATCTGGAGGATCTGGTCGTTGAGCTTTAGGCCGGCCAAGGCGCCGGGGCCGCCGTCGAGCACCTCGTCGATGCGCAGGCCGCCGTCGGGGTGGGCGCTGACCACGGCGCCGACGCTCGCGTCTTGGCCCTCTTGGTCAGCCTCGATCCAGGTGCGGTGGCTGGGGTCGAAGTAGGCGGACTGCTCGTCCAGGCGGCTCGTCATGCCCCGGATCGCGGCGTAGATGAGCTCCTCGTCGGTCTTGGGCTCGACGTAGGCCGCGCGGATCTGGGCCTGCACCCGGGCGAAGGTCTCCAGGTGCAGGTAGGGGTCACGGCCCGCCGCCCAGGCCGCCTCGGTGATCTGCCGCCCGAGCATGAAGCCGATGACGATCGCGCCGAGGGTCAACAAGAAGGCGCGGACGGGGGAGATGGTCATGGTCCCTCAGGGTGACCCACGCAGCCAGCTCGTGGGGTCTTGGGGCGAGTTGTGATAGCGGACCTCAAAGTGCACACGCGGGCCGCCGTCATCGGTCACCCCGGTCTCGCCGACGGTTCCGATCTTCTCGCCCTCCCGCACGGTCTGGCCGCGGCGCACGGAGAGGCTGCCGCAGCTCCCGTAGACCGTGGAGTAGTCGCCGTGGCTGAGCACCACGGTGAGGCCGTAACCGGGCACGTTGTCGGCGAGGATCACCGCCCCGTCGGCCACGGCGCGCACGGGGCTGTACAAGGAGGCGGAGATGTCGACG
>JAKLKD010000290.1 GCA_023150845.1 Myxococcota bacterium
CCGACGGCAGCTCCGACGCCTGCTCCGGCGGCGGCGGCGGCTCCGGCGGGGCCATTCACCTCGCCGCGCCGCTCCTGAGCGTCACCGGGGCCTTGTCCGTGAGCGGCGGCAGCCGGGGAGAGAACTCGGGCTACAACGACGAGGGCGGCCACGGCGGCGAGGGCCGCGTCCGGGTGGACGGTGACCTCGCGCCGAGCCTCAGCGCGGGCCCGACCGGGGCGACGGGCAGCACCCACGAGGGCTGCGCCGTGACCGACGTGACCGGGGCCGTGGTGAGCACGAGCTCGCCCGGCGGCTGCGATTTCATCGTCGTCGACAGCAGCGGCGCCGAGGTCGACAGCGGCGTGCTCATCGCCGACGGCGCCCTGGACCTCACCACGCTCCTCGCCGCCGAGGCCAGCGGTGACCTCTACGTCGTGCTGAGCGCCTCGGACGTCCCCTCCCCCGCCGGGATCGGCCGGATTCACGACGGCGACGCCGACGGCGTGAGCAGCGACGATGACAACTGCCCCGAGGACGAGAACACCGACCAGGCCGACCTCGACGGCGACAGCCTCGGCGACGCCTGCGACGACGACACCGACGGCGACGGCCTCGGCGACGAGGACGAGGCGGACTACGGCAGCGACCCCCGGGACGGGGACACCGACGACGACGGCCTCACCGACCTTGAGGAGGTCGTCGATACCGGCACAGACCCCACCGACGCCGACACCGACGGCGACGGCCTCGACGACCTCACCGAGCTGGTCGAGACCGGCACCGACCCGCTGGACGCCGACACCGACGACGACGGCCTCAGCGACGGCGACGAGCTCGTCCTCTACGAGACCGACCCCCTGGACGCCGACACCGACGACGACGGCCTCGACGACAACGGCGAGGTCGTGCTCACCGGCACGAGCCCCATAGACGCCGACAGCGACGACGACGGCCTCAGCGACGGCGAGGAGGTGCAGAGCACCGGCACGGACCCCAACGACCTCGACTCCGACGACGACGGCCTCGGCGACGGCGAAGAGATCACGGAACATGACACCGACCCGCTGAACGCTGACACCGACGGCGACCGCCTGAACGACGGCGACGAGGTGAACACCACGGGCACGGACCCCCGCGACTCCGACACCGACGGCGGCGGGCGCATCGACGGCGACGAGGTGCTCACCGACGGCACCGACCCCCTCGACCGCGCCGACGACCTGAGCGACCGGGACAACGACGGGCTCACCGACTACGCCGAGGAGAACCTCCACGGCACGGACCCCGACGACGCCGACAGCGACGACGACGGCCTCAACGACGGCGACGAGCTCGACCGCGCCACCGACCCCCTCGACGCGGACAGCGACGACGACGGCCTCAGCGACGGCGACGAGGTGAACGGCATCTCCACGGACCCCCTGAACCCTGACACCGACGGCGACTCCCTGACGGACGGCGACGAGCTGAACACCACGGACACCGACCCCCTCGACACCGACACCGACGACGACGGCCTGAGCGACGGCGTCGAGGTGGGCACCACGGGCACGGACCCCCTGAACGCTGACAGCGACGGCGACTCGCTGACGGACGGCGAGGAGGTCAACGCCACGGGCACGGACCCGCTCGACGCCGACACCGACGACGGCGGCGTGCCCGACGGCGAGGAGGTGACCCGCGGGACGGACCCCCTCGATCCCGAGGACGACGAGGACGAGGGTGAGCTCATCGACACCGGCAACGTGAAGGGCGGCGGCGGCTGCGACTGCGCGACGAGCGAGGCGCCGCCCACCGGGCTCGGCGCCGCCCTCGCCGCCTTGTTCGCCTTCATCGGCCTCAGCCGCCGTCGCCGCTGAGGCCTCGCGCCCACGCTGGGGCCCAGCCCTGGGGCCCCGGCGGGCCTCAGCGCAGGTAGATCTCCATGACGTTCACGCCCTCGTAGTTCCCGGAGTCCATGTCCGGCATGGCCGCGCCGGAGGGGCAGACGTTGGCGTCGGTGTTGCCGTAGAGGTCCGCCGTGGTGTCGAGGTACTGGGCCATGGGGTGGGTGTCCCCCTTCCAGTAGGGGCCCTTGTACGTCGGGCAGGTCGTGCAGCACGCGTTGTAGAACCAAGGCACGGCGTTTCGAACGGTGACGCAGGACGTGGCCTTGCCCGAGTCCGACGCGGAGAAGCTCGTGTTGTTGGTGAGGTTCACCCCGGCGGTGAAGCCAGTGAGCGTCGTCGCCGTGCTGGTGATGCTCCAGGTGCCGCCGGAGCCGCTGTAGTAGAGCGGGTCACAGTCCGCGCCGGAGCTGCTGTCCCGGGCGACGTGCACGACGAGCATGTCGCCGTCGCCGGTGAAGCTCGGCCAGAGCTGGCCGGCCAGGCGGTAGGCCTCGCCGGGGGTCGCGTCGCCTAAGGTCGTGCCGTACCAGCCCGCGTAGGTCGTGAGCAAGGCGCTGGACTCGGTCCAGTCCCAGAGCGTGCGCTGCACCAGGGTCCAGCCGCCGCCGTCGGTGTTGAGGTCGCAGTAGACGTCTAGCTCACCCAAGGAGCCGGAGACGCCGTCGGGGTCGATGGTGTAGAGGCCGTCCTCGGTCTGCCCCTCGTCTACGGCCTGCTGGCAGCTCTCGCAGAGGTCGGGGTCGTTGCCGTCGCAGTCCCGGTCGAGGCCGGAGCAGGGCTCGTTGGCGCCGGGGTAGGTGAGCTCGTCGCCGTCGTCGCAGTCCGTCGCGTCGCTCACCGTGCCCGAGGGCGCGGCGCAGGCCTCGCGGATCACGCTGGCGTCGCCGTAGCCGTCGCTGTCGGCGTCCTCGTAGAACGAGCTCTTGCTCGACGCGGAGACGCTGGAGTCAGCGTCGTCCACCCGGCCGTCACAGTCCTCGTCACCGCCGCCGCAGACCTCAGCGGCCCCGGGGTTCACGCCGACGTCGCCGTCGTCGCAGTCCGTGCTCGTCGAGACGTAGCCGCTGGGCGCGGAGCAGGCCTTGGCCGTGCTGCCCGCGTCGCCGTAGCCGTCCTTGTCGGCGTCGGCGTAGAAGGTGTCGGCGTCCGCGGCGCTGGCCTCATCAACGGTGCCGTCGCAGTTGTTGTCGTCGCCATCGCAGAGCTCGGTGGCGGCGGGGTTCACGGCGACGTTGGTGTCGTCGCAGTCCGAGCCGTCCCCGACGTAGCCCGACGGGGCCTCACAGGCCGACGCGCTGGCGCTGGGGTCGCCGTAGCCGTCCTTGTCGGCGTCGGCGTAGTAGGTGCCCGCGTCAACGGCGCCCGACTCGTCGATGGCGCCGTCGCAGTTGTTGTCCTTGTCGTCGCAGAGCTCGTCCGCGCCGGGGTTCACCGCGGCGTCGGCGTCGGCGCAGTCCGTGGCGTCGGCGACGAAGCCCGCCGGGGCCTCACAGGCCGCGGTGGTGCTCGACGGGTCGCCGTAACCGTCGCTGTCGGCGTCGGCGTAGAAGGTGCTGGCGTCGGTGGCCGTGGCCTCATCGACCGCGCCGTCGCAGTTGTTGTCCTTGTCGTCGCAGACCTCGTCCACGAGGGGGTTCACCGCGGCGTCGCCGTCGTCACACTCCTGGCAGGCCGCGTAGCCGTCGTTGTCGTTGTCGGCGAAGCCCGTGGAGCCGTCGCAGTTGTAGTCGGCGGGATCTTCACAGTCCGACTCGCTCGCGGCGGGGTTGTAGCGGGGGTCGCTGTCGTCGCAGTCGCCATCCAAGGAGGCGTAGCCCTCGGGCAGCTCACAGGCGAGCACCGCGGCCCCGGCGCCGTAGCCGTCTTGGTCCCCGTCCTCGTAGAAGCTGTCCTGCACGCCCTCGTCGACGCTGCCGTCGCAGTTGTTGTCGAGGCCGTCACACTGCTCGGCGGCGCCGGGGTAGACGCCGCTGTTGTTGTCGTCGCAGTCGGTGTCAGCGTTGACGCCGTCGCCGTCATTGTCTACGGCGTCGCTGTCATCGGCGGTCGAGTCGTCCGCCGTGGAGTCATCGGCGGTGGAGTCGTCCGTCGTGCTGGAGTCATCGGCCGGGGCGTCGTCCTTACAGGCGGCGAGCAGGAGGAGCGGGAGGAGCAGAGAGAGCTTGGACACGGTCACCTCGTCGTGTGGTGGACCCAATATAGGCGGTCAGGGACGGAGCATCGCGAAGACCTGAAGAGCCCTGTCCACGTCCTGGCGGATCACGTCGAGGTGCAGGACCATTCTGATGCGGTCCGCGGCGACGGCAAAACAGGCGATCTCAGCCTCCTGGAGCCGATCCACGAGCCAGCGGGCCTCGCTGGAGCGCAGATAGACCATGTTGGTCTCCGGGACCTCGGCCTCGTACCCCAAGCTCACGAGGCCCTCGTAGAGATAGCGGGCGTTGTCGTGATCCTCGGCGAGGCGGGCGACGTGGTGGGTCAAGGCGTAGTGCCCCGCCGCCGCGAGGTACCCGGCCTGCCGCATGCCGCCGCCGAGCATCTTCCGCACCCGCCGGGCCTTCCGAATCATGTCTTTGGGCCCGCAGAGCATCGAGCCCACCGGGGCCCCGAGGCCCTTGGACAAACAGAAGGACAAGGAGCTGAGCCCCCGCGCCCGCCTACGCAGGGGCACCCCCGAGGCCACGACGGCGTTGAACACCCGCGCCCCGTCCATGTGGACCTTGAGCCCGGCGTCTTGGGCCGCCGCGCAGACCGCGTCGAGGGTGGCGAGCGGCCAGACCGTGCCGCCGCCGCGGTTGCTCGTGTCCTCGACGCTCACGAGGCGCGCCGGGGCGTAGTGGTCGTCGGGGCCGCGCAGCGCGGCCTGGAGCGTCTCGGGGCTGAACACCCCACGCTCGCCCTGGATGAGCCGGATCTGCGCCCCGCTGATCACCGCCGCGCCGCCAGCCTCGTAGTGGAAGGGGTGGGCGCCGGACTCCATGATCACCTCGTCGCCGGGCTCAGTCCAGCAGCGGATGGCGACCTGGTTGGCCATGGTGCCTGAGGGCATAAACAGCGCGGCCTCCATGCCCGAGAGGTCGGCGGCGAGCTGCTCCAGCTCAATCACCGTGGGGTCGTCCCCGAGCACGTCGTCGCCGACCCGGGCGGCCATCATCGCCTCCAGCATCGGCAAGGTGGGGCGGGTGACGGTGTCCGAGCGCAGATCAACCAGCTTCATTCGGGGCTCCGAGCGGGCGTGACGAGGGACGGCAGGTACTCCGGCGGCGGCGTGAGCCCCAGGAGGGTGAGTAAGGTCGCGCCGACGTTGGCGAGGCCCGCGCCGGGCACGTCCGCCAAGGTCCAGCGCCGGGCGGGGTCCACGAGCACAAAGGGCACGGGGTTGAGGCTGTGCGCCGTGCGGGGCACGGGGCGGCCCGAGGCGTCTAAGGTCGGCGAGCCGGTCTTCTTGTCGAGCTGGAACATCTGGTCGGCGTTGCCGTGGTCCGCGGTGACGAGCAGCACCCCCTTCGCGGCCCGCACCCCAGCGACGAGGCGGTTGAGCTCGGCGTCTACGACCTCCATCGCCCGGATCGTCGCCTGGAGGTCCCCGGTGTGCCCGACCATGTCGCCGTTGGCGTAGTTCAGCCGGATGTGGTCAAACACACCCTCGGCCAGGGCCCCGAGCGCCGCGTCGGTGATGCCCGCCGCGGACATCTCCGGCGCCTCGTCGAAGGGCCGCTGGGTGGAGGGCACGCAGACGTAACGCTCCAGGTTGGGATCGAGGAGCCCCGAGCGGTTGCCGTTGAAGAAGTAGGTGACGTGGCCAAACTTCTGGGTCTCGCTCACGGCGAAGGTGCGCAGCCCGGCGGCGACGAGGCGCTCCCCGACGGTGCCCTCAATCGCCGGGGGCTCGACGAGGTAACGCGCGGGCAGACGCTCATCGCCGTCGTACTGCATCATCCCGGCGTAGCGGATCTTGGGGGCCCCAGCGCGGTCTACGGGGCAAGGCCGCCCCTCAAAGGCCCGGCTGATCTCGATGGCGCGGTCGCCGCGGAAGTTGAAGAAGAGCACGCCGTCCCCGTCCTCGACCCGGCCGACGGGGGCGCCGTCGGGGCCGGTGATGACGAAGGCCGGGAGCCACTGGTCGGTGCGGCGCTCGTCTTCAGCGTAGAGCGTGCGGATGGCCGCCGACGCGCTCGGGAAGGCGCGCCCCAGGCCGCGGACGTGGCAGTCCCAGCCCCGCTGCACCATGGGCCAGTCGGCCTCGTAGCGGTCCATGGTGATCCACATGCGGCCGCCGCCCGAGGCGATCTGGTAGTCGCGCCCGTCCACGGAGAGCGCGCGGAGCAGCGCCTCCAGGGGCTCCACGAAGCTCGGCGCCGAGCGCTCCTCGACGTCCCGGCCGTCGGTGAGCACATGCACCCGCGCCCGCCGAATCCCGTCCGCCGCCGCGCGCTGGAGGAGGATGTGCAGGTGGCGGATGTTCGAGTGCACGTTGCCGTCGCTCACGAGGCCGATGAGGTGGAGGGTGCCGGTCTGGGTGAGCCAGCGCCAAGTCTCCCCGAAGGCCGAGCCCGAGGCCAAGGCGCCGTCGACGAGGCTCGCGCCCTGCTCGTACACCCGCCCCGCACCCAAGGCGTTGTGCCCGACCTCGGAGTTGCCCATGTCGTCCTCGCTGGGCAGGCCGACGGCGGCGCCGTGGGCCCGGAGCGAACGGCTGGGGTGCTCGGCGAGCAGGCCCTTGAGCGTCGGCATCGCCGCGTGGAAGACGGCGTCTCCGGCGTCGTGGCGGCCGAGACCGACGCCGTCGAGGATGCAGAGGACCACGGGTCCGGTGTCCTCTATCCTCTGCGGAGGCGCGCGTCGGCGGGGCGGCGCGCAGGTTATGTGCGGAGCTTCTCAGACCCGGAGGTCTCCATGTCGGCACTCGCGCTCCTCCTCCTCGCCTGCGGCGGCCCCGCCCCCACCCTCGACGGCGTGAACCCAACGGAGGGCCCGCCCGGCGCCGCCGTGAAGGTGCTCGGCGCGAACTTTGACCCCGCCGCGACGGCCACCCTCGGCGGCGCGCCGCTCACCGACCTCACCGTGCGCGGCCCGGTGCTCATCGAGGGCGGCGTGCCCGCCGGTCTCGCCGCGGGCCCCCTCGACCTCGTCGTCACCAACCCCGACGGCCAGTCCGTGACCTTGCCCGCGGCCTACACCGTGAAGATCGCCGAGGCCATCGTGCCTTGCGGCGGCGCCTACACGGCCTTCTCCGCCGTCGCTACGGACTCCGGCACGGTGAAGATCGACAAACACTACAAGGAGCCCAAGGGCAAGATCGAGCAGGTCAGCGTGCCCATCGCCGATCTGGAGGCCATCGAGTACAGCGCCACAGCCCAGCCCGACGGCCGGGTGTGCTCGGCCATCGTGCTGCGCGCCAAGGGCGGCGAGCGCCACCTCTTCGACGACGACCTCGACGCGAGCCTCAAGGATCGTGCGGCGGAGCTCGCCCAGGGCCTCGGCAAGCGCCTCGACATCGGCCAAGAGGACGCGCCCAAGGCCCCCTAGGCGCCGCGGCGACGGTGGACGCGGGGGCCCTGCGCCGATAGGGGCAGGCCTCTCCTCGGAGCTGTCATGGACACCCTCGCCGCTGAGGCCGCCCGTCGGCGCACCTTCGCCATCATCTCGCACCCCGACGCGGGCAAGACCACGCTGACCGAGAAGCTCCTGCTGTACGGCGGCGCCATCCACCTCGCCGGGTCGGTGAAGTCGCGAAAGGCCAGCCGCCACGCCGTCTCCGACTGGATGAAGATGGAGCAAGAGCGCGGCATCTCCATCACCAGCTCGGTCTTGTCCTTCGAGTACCAGGGCCGGGCGCTCAACCTCCTGGACACCCCCGGCCACGCCGACTTCTCGGAAGACACCTACCGCGTGCTCAGCGCCGTGGACTCGGCGGTGATGCTCATCGACCACGCCAAGGGCGTGGAGGACCGCACGCTCAAGCTCTTTGAGGTCTGCCGCCTGCGCAAGATGCCGGTGATGACCTTCATGAACAAGCTCGACCGCGCCGGTCTGGAGCCGCTGGAGCTCCTCGACGACGTGTCCAAGCGCCTCGGCGGCCTGCGCTGCGTGCCGATCAACTGGCCCATCGGCATGGGCCGGGACTTCGCCGGGGTCGTGGACCGCGCCACGCGCCAGGTGATCGTGTTTGAGGCCGCCAAACACGGCGCCCAGGTGCTCGTCTCCCGCACCGCGCCCCTGGAGGAGGCCGAGGAGCTCATCGGGCCCCAGCGTGTCGCCGCGCTCCATGAGGAGCTGGAGCTCCTCGACATCGCGAACGAGCCCTTCCGCCCCGAGACCTTCCTCTCCGGCGAGGTGACCCCGGTGTTCTGGGGCTCGGCGCTCTCAAACTTCGGCATCGAGCCCTTCATGCGTTTCTTGGTGGACGAGGCCCCGCCGCCGGGCCCCCGCACCACTGAAGACGACCGCGCCGTAGAGCCTACGGACCCCCGCTTCTCGGGCTTCGTGTTCAAGATTCAGGCGAACATGAACCCCAAGCACCGCGACCGCATCGCGTTCTTGCGGGTGGTCAGCGGCCAGTTTGAGCGCGGCGTCGACGCCACCATCGGCCGCAGCGGCGAGGTCCTGCGCCTCTCAAAGCCCCACTCCTTCTTGGCCCAGGAGCGCAGCATCGTCGATGACGCCTTCCCTGGCGACATCGTCGGCCTCTACGACCCGGGCAAGCTGCGCATCGGCGACACGCTCACCGCCGGGGCCCAGATGGCCTACAAGGGCATCCCCCGCTTCGCGCCGGAGCACTTCGCGCGCCTCAAGCTCAAGGATCCCCTCAAGCGTAAGCAGGTCACCTTGGGCTTGGAGCAGCTCGCCCATGAGGGCGCCATCCTGCCGCTCTACCGCCCCGAGCTCGGCCAACAAGATCCCTACCTGGGCGCGGTCGGTATCCTGCAGTTTGAGGTGCTCAAGGAGCGCCTCAAGACCGAGTACGGCGTCGAGGTCGTGCTGGAGGGCCTGCCGTACCGCGTCGCGCGCTGGATCGGCGGCGATCCCAAGGGCCTCGCCTGGATGCAGGCCCGGCGGGACTACCCCATCGTCGAGGACCGCCACGGCCACCCCGTCGTGCTCGCCGAGAGCCAGTGGCCCCTGCAGTACGCCCAGCGGGAGAACCCGGGCCTGGAGCTCTACGAGATCGAGCCGATGTAAGCCGCGCGGCGGAGGTCATCCTCCCCGCGCTGTCCGCCTGCTCCACCAAACGGAGCATCGGCGACCACCCCCTCGACCAGACGCTCTTGAGCGCGAGCCCGCCTACGGCGCACCTCGTCGCGGCGATTGAGGGCGGCGAGACGGCCACCCCGGCCGACGTGCTCCTGGAGCGCGCCACGATCATCGCCGCGCCCAACCCCTCGGCCTACCTGGAGTCCCAGCGCGCCCCGGCGCCGCCGACCCCGCCGCCGATGGACGTGGTGAACCCCGGCCCCGACGCCCCCGCGGAGGGCGCGGAGCCCCTGCCCCCGCCGCCCCCGGCGGAGCTGCCGACGCCCCAGCTCAAGGTGCTGAGCTACAACACCGGGCTCTTGGACCGCAAGTACCCCTCGGGCCACGTGCAAATGCCCGAGATGCCCGCCCGCTTCGCCGTGATGCCCGAGCGCCTGCTCACCGACGGCTGGGACGTGCTGCTGCTCCAGGAGGTCTGGGAGAACGAGGCCGTAGACACGCTGCGCGCCGCGGCGGAGACCCACGGCTACGTCGTCTACGCCGGGACCGACAAGCACCATGTGCAGCACGGCCTCGTGATGATCGTGAAGAAGAGCGTCATCGGCCCCGGCGACTTCGTGCAAGAGGAGCACCAGTTCCGCGACCAGCGCCGCATCGAGCGGTTCCCCGGACCGAACATCAAGCGCGGCTGGCTGGAGTGGGAGCTCACCTTGGCCACGGGCCAGCGGGTGCGCCTCTACAACACCCACGCCCAGTCCTTCGCCGGGTTCTGGCCCGTGCGTGAGCGCCAGTACCGCGAGCTGGGCCTCGACGTGGCGGAGATCCCCTCCGACGTCTCGGTCATCGTCGGCGGCGACTTCAACGCCGGTTGGTACTACCCCCACGACAAGCTCGGCCTCGACGACGGTGAGCTCGTCGGCGACTGGTGGGTGAACGCCACGGGCATCCCCTTGTTTGTGCACTACAGCGGCCTCTCCGACGCCCACGTCGTCGTCGGCCTCGCCCAAGACGTCGCCCGCATGGACGCCCTGCCGCCCTTCGACGCCGCCTGGGCCGAGAACCCCAACGGCGGCACCTGCGAGTCGATGCCCGTGGACACCTTCACCGCCACGGACTGCAACTCCATGTACCGGCACAGCTACGCCGCCCAGGAGTACCCCGCGCGCCTGGACTACCTGTTCTACCGCCCCGGCGCCTTGGTGCCCGTGAGCGGCGAGATCGCCTACACCGCCCGGGACGTGCCCGACGACGACCGGATGATCGAGCTCTCCGACCACTACGGCGCCGCGGTGACCTTCTCGCTTCGCTGAGCCCGCCTAAGCGGGGGCGTACTGCGCCCTCAGCCCCCGGAGCACGGCCATGAAGTCCTCCGGCGGCGGGCGCTCAAAGCTCAGGCGCTCCCCGGTGCGGGGGTGGTCGAAGGCGAGCTTCCAGGCGTGCAGGAGCTGGTGGTCGACACCGTCGAGCAAGGCGGCCACAGGCGGCGGCGCCGTGCGGCGGCCCCGGTAGAGCGGGTCGCCCAGGATGGGGTAGCCCATCTCCGAGAGGTGCACGCGCACCTGGTGGGTGCGGCCCGTCTCCAGGCGGCACTCAAAGAGCCCGCAGGGCCCGAGGCGCTCCAGCACCCGCCAGGTCGTCACGGCGCGGCGGCCGTCGTGCTCGACCGCCGTGAAGCGCAGGCGGTCGTTCGCGGCGCGGCCCAGGCGGTTCTCGACGCGCCCGGCGTCGAGGCTCGGCGCGCCTAAGGTCAAGGCGAGGTAGACCCGGTCGACGCTGTGGACCGTGAACTGCTCCCGCAGGGCGTTGTGGGCGTCGTCACGCTTGGCGACGATCATCACCCCGCTCGTGCCCTTGTCGAGGCGGTGCACGATGCCCGGCCGCTCCTCGCCGCCGATGCCCGCGAGGTCGTCCACGGCGTGCATGAGCGCGTTGACCAGGGTGCCCTCTTGGTGGCCCTTCGAGGGGTGCACCACCATGCCGGCCTGCTTGTAGAGCACCACGACGTCTTCGTCCTCATAGAGCACGTCGAGGTCGAGGTCCTGGGCGACGAGGCCCACGGGGCGCAGCTCGGGGATGGTGAGGGTCACCTCGTCCCCGGCGCTCACCCGGTAGCTCGGCTTGGTGACCACCTGGCCGTTGATGAGCACCGCGCCCTCCTCGATGAGCCCCTGCAGGCGGGCGCGGGAGTGCTCAGGGAGCGCGGAGACGAGGGCCCGATCGAGGCGTTGGCCGTCCTCGGTGAGCGTGAGGGTCTGGGGGTTCGGCACGTTGAGCTCTCAGCTCCCTCGGGCGCGGCTGTAGAGCGCCATGTAGCTGCGGATCAGCTCTCCTTCGTCGATCTCCAACGTGGAGGCGATCTCCTTGAGGTAGCCGCGCACAAACACCGCCGCCGGGAGCCGGTCGAAGGCGTTGTCTTCGATGGCCTGGAGGTAACGGGAGGAGATGCGCGTGACCCGGGAGAGCTCGTCGAGCTCCATGCCCCGGTGCTTCCGCACGGCGGCGACGTAGCGGCCGTCAAAGCCGAGGTGCGCGGCGAGGGCCCGCAGGTCGTCGTCGGTGAGCGGGCCCGCCGCGGCGAGCTCGTCCTCGACCTCCACCACCATCGGCTCGGGCTCGACGGGCAAGGACGGCATCCGGAGCTGGAGCTGGGGCCCGGCGGGGGCGATGGGGGTGGTCGCGGCGGCGGCGGCGCGCAGGCCCGCGGGCTCGGGCACAGGCAAGACCGCCTGGTGGGCGCGCTGGGCCCGCTCCTCGCCGCTGAGCATCGACACGGCGCTGGGGCCGGGGCGGCGCGGGGCCTCAGGCGGAGAC
>JAKLKD010000291.1 GCA_023150845.1 Myxococcota bacterium
GAGAGACGCTGAAAGCGGTGTGTCGTTAGCGTCCCACGCGGCGACGGAGTGCACCGACCAACGCGCAGCCGCTTCGTCGGTCAGCGATAGGGTGCCCGGCGCATCGCCCGCGGCGAGACCGTCGGCGCCCTCCACCTCCACGATAAAGGTGACGAGACCCGCGCCTGAAGGCGGCGCGCTCAAGGTCCACCCTTGCTCTACGCCGCTAGGGAGGGTGACCCACCACTCTACGAGCCCGGGGTGCTGCTGCTCAAGTCGGGGGACACAAGGCGCGGAGCCCCCGCCAACCGTCGTAGGTGAATCGTGGCAGGCGCCAAGCTGTGTGTGTTGTGGGGAGGACGAGAGCTCGTTGAGGCGGTCCTCACGGCCCCACGAGCGGGTGCGAATGCGAAGACGCGGCGCTTCAGTCGTCGAGTCGAAGAGCTCTACGCCACCATCGGCGCGTGCGCGCGCTGTCACACCCACCGCGACGAGCGCGGCGGAGTAGTCACCATCTGCGGTGAGGCGAAAGGGGCCCACGACCGGAGCGGCGGACATGCCGCTGCCCGTTGAGGCGTCGTTCATCCCAACCGTAGGATCCACTGTGTCCAGCGTCGGGAGCGGGTGGTCAGCGCATGCGCATAAAAGAACGAGGACAGGAGCGGAGAGGCGGGACAATTGCCGCATAAAGAGATCACCATCCATCATGAAATGTTCGAGAAACCTACCACCCCAGGTCGGGGTCAATGCCAAGAGAATGTAAACCGAAATGGACCGTTGGCGATCCGATTCCCCATGGGATCACAGCACCTTCTGCACCTCCCGCGCCGTTCTGCGCCGGTTGTCTCCGTCCTTCGCGTGCTCTCGCAGGCGCATGAGCACCTCGTCGAGGCGGTCCGGTGAGCGCTCGCCCGGCAAGGCCCGGGCCAGCACCAGGCCCATTCGCGCCTCCTCCAAATAAGCCAGGGCGTACTCCTGCAATGACTCGGTGCGGCGTCGCTCCAGCTCGACCTGCTCGCGGTGGCGGAGGATCTGCTCCAGGTGTTTGGCCGTGGCGAGGCGGCGGTCGCGGATGAACTCGTCGTCGCTCGTCTCGGCCTCGTGAATCGCCGCCTCGGCGCGCTCACGCAGGCTCACGGGGTCCGCCGCGCGGAGGTCCTCGTCTAAGGTGCGGAGGGACTCGGCGAGGCGCACGATCCAGCGTAGCACCTCGGCGAGGCCGTCGAGGGTCTCGGGGTCCACCTTGCCGGTTTGCACGGCGTTGTAGAGCTCCAGGGCCCGGGTCGGCGCCTGGACGTAGGGCTCGGGGAGGCTCGCCGCGAGGGAGGCCGCCGTCGGCAGGGGCGTGACCTCACGAAAACGGAGGGTGCCAGGCCAGAGGCCGAGGCCCGCGCCGAAGGCGGAGGCGGCGAGCTGCGGGGTCGCCTCGTTGAAGCCCGCGCGGGCGGCGGCCCAGGCCAAGAGCCCAGCGCCCATCGCCGCGGCGAGGCCCGCGTTCAGGGCGTAGAACCAGGGCCCGTCGCCCTCGGGCGCCCGCCGCGCGCCCAACACCAGGCCCGCGACCAAAGCCGTCACGACGACGCTCGGCGCCCCGATCCGGTCGGCGCCTAAGGCCGCGCCTAAGGTCAGCGCCATGAAGGCCGGGACGAGGAGCGGCGCCCACGGCCGCACCGCGCCGAGGGCGAGGCCGAACGCGAGGCCTACGGCGAGGGCGGGCCGGGCCTGGGCGACGGGGAGGAGCAGCAGCCCGGCCCCCGCCACGGCGGCGCAGAGGGCGAAGAGGCCATGCTCCAAGGCGGTGAGGCGGGTGAGCGCCCGGTCGGGGAGGCTGAGGGCGCCCGTGGCGCGCAGCGTGAGCGAATCAGACATGACGACCCTCAGGTGTGCCGCGTCAGCGCGACCAGTAACGCCCCGACGCCTTGTTCTGCTTCACGGCGTGCTGGCCCTCCACGGACGCGGGCTCCGCGACATCATACGCGGCGCGCTGCTCCTCTAAGGTCGTCGCCTGCGCCCGCAGGCGGTCGTCGTCAAAACGTGCGGCGTTCTGCATGGCGATGCCCTTCGAGGCGCTCAAGAGCGACATGCTCTCGTCCTTCTTGCCCGAGGCGTAGGCCGCCGCGGCCTTGTCCGCGAGATCGCCGGCCACCGCCATGTAGCCAAGGCTGGAGAGTTCCTTGTTCACCGAGCGCTCGATCTCTTCGGTCTGGTCGGTGACCTTCGCGAGCACCTGGGCCGGGGCGTAGCTGCCGTCACGATCGCTGAGCGTCACCTGGCCGACGTTCAGCTCGCCGCCCGGCGCGCCCGGCTTCACCCGCACCTTGAGCACAATCTTGCGGGTCTCGCCGCCATACAGGTCGCCGAGCCAGATCCGGGTGCGGTCGGTGTCCCCTGACGCCGCGTAGCCGCCGAGCACGGAGATGAGCTCGGCGTCGCCGAGGTCCACATCGACGGCGACGCCGCTCGCCACGACGGCGCTCATCTGCTGGAGCTCCTCGCGGAACGCCGTGGTGAGCATGGTGGGGTCGGAGACGTAGCGGTAGCTGCCGCCGCCGTTGTCGGCGAGGGAGGCGAGGAGGTCTTCGTTGTAGTCCACGCCGAGCCCCATGGCGCTCAGGGTCACGCCCACGGAGGCCGCGGAGGCGGCGATGCGGCCCAAGTCGTCGGGATCGACGACGCCGAGGTTGGCCCGGCCGTCGGTGAGCAGCACGACACGGTTTACGGTCTCTGAGGAGACGCTGCGCCGCACCTGCTCGATGCCCATGGTCATGCCCGCGTAGAGGTTCGTGCTGCCCCGCTCCTCGATGGCGTCCACCTGCCGCAAGAGCCAGGCCGCGTCGAGCAGCTGCTGGGCCGGGGCGAGGAGCTCGGCGTCATCGGAGAAGAGCACCATCGAGAAGGTGTCTGAGGCGTCGAGGGACTCGATGAGCTCACGGGCGGCGCGCTTCGCGTACTCCATCTTGCCGCGCTGCTGCATCGAGCCCGAGCGGTCGATGACGAGGCTCACGTTCACCGGCCGGTCGGCGCCGCCCTCGGCGTCGGGGGCCTTCAGGGTCACGACGAGCAGCCGCTCCGTGGACTGCCCGGCGAGCACCGCGCCTTGGTCGAGGCCCGCGGTGACCTGAATCTTGCCCGACTGCTGGGTGACCGGCGGGGTCAAGAGGGGCTCGATGACCGGAGGGACCGTCCCGCCGCCGCCGTTGGCCTCTCCTCCGCCCGCCGCGCCGAGGCCGTTGAGGGTGGGGGCAAGGAGCGCCGCGAGGGTCGCGCCGCCAGCGAGGGCGGCGGTGAGGTGCCAACGAGTCATGAGGAGGCCTCCGGAGGATCGGTAGTGGGTCGTTCGCGCCGGGACAACGCCGCCCTCGGTCTGTTCCTTACACGTCATCTTCGCATGGATGGTTCCAATGCGGAGGCGTGTCCGCCGAGGGCTGACCGCGGGGCGGTATGCTCTGGCCAAGTGGAGGTTCGTTATGGGCGCCCGGCTCTCGCCTGTCCTCTGGATCTGTCTCGCCTTCGCCGTCCCGGCCGTGGCCGCCGCGCCGGTTGACCCCGTCCAGGCCGCGGCGAGCGCCCGAGGCAACCCCAAGGCCATCGCCAAGCTCGTGAAGTCTCTGGGCAGCGCCGACGCCGCCGAGCGTGACGCCGCTGAAGAGGCCCTGCTCCTCCTCGGAGTGGAGGCGATCCCGTCCTTACGCGCGGCGATCTCCGCGAAGGAGCCCTCCGCCGAGGCCGCCGTGGACATCCTCGGCCAGCTCGGCCACGCCCCGAGCGTGACCTACCTCCAGAGCCTCGTGGGCGACCCCCGCCTCGGCGGCGCGGCGAAGATCGCCTTGGTGAAGGCGAACGAGGCCCACTGGCAGAAGGTGAGCGAGTCGCCGACCTTGGCCTTGTGTGATGAGCATCTCAAGCTCTTCCCCGACGGGCCCCACGCCGAGGAGGCCCGACGCGAGCGCGCGGAGCAGGCGGCGTGGTCGGCCTTGGTCGCCTTGGGCCCGATGCCGCCGCGGACCCAGCTTGAGGCGCTCATCGCCGCCCATCCGGGCACCCGGGCCGACGCCAAAGCGAAGAAGATGATCGCCGAGTCGCTCTTTGAGCAGGCGGATCGGGCGATCTCCGACGGGCGGCCCTGGGACGCCTTGTCGCTCTTGGAGGAGGGCCGGGCCTGGGATCCAACCTTCAACACCGCGCGGATGGAGGCCCGGGCGAACAAGGCGCTCGGCCGCACGGCCGCGGCGAAGAGTGACTGGGACCAGGCCATCCCGGCCCTGGAGTCGGCCTGGCGGGCGAGCCCGTCGAAGACCACGACCCGGGAGCTCAGCGACGCTTACGTCGCCCGCGGCACGGAGCGGCTGAACAAAGGTGACGCCGCGGGTGGCTTCGACGACCTCAACCGCGCCCTGGCGGTGGACCCCACCCTCGCCGACAAGGTCGCCAACGAGCGGGCGGACCGAATGCCCGCCCTGGTCAACGAGGTGAAGACCGGCGGCAAAGGGAAGGTCGCCGCCGCCGTGGCCTTGGTCGTCATCGGCGTGGATGGTGTGAACGCCCTCATCCCCGTCGCTTTGGAGCGGGCCGCCATGGGCGACGCTCAGCCCCTCGCCGAGGCCGCCAAGGTGGCCCTGGGCGGTGACCCGGCGGCGAAGGCGGCGCTCTCCGGGGCCTTGGCGAAGGCCTTCACCGCCGCGGACCGGGCGATTCAGACCCAGATCCTGCCCAACACCGGGCTCTTGCTGCGCCCGGAGGACCTCTGGGCCCCTTCGGCGATCCGCGCTAGAGAGGTGGCGACGAAGGATCTCAGCGCCTGGCTCGGCCTGCTCGGCGCCTGCCAGCTCTACGCCCAGCAGGGGGATCCGGCGCACCGGCCCCCGACGGACAGCCCGCCGTCCGACGTTGATCTTGCCGGGCAGCTCGCCCGGGGGGGACGCCCCGATCAGGCCGGGCTCACCCTGGTCAACCGGGTCGCGCTCACACGCTACGTGCTCGACGGGGCCGCCATCGCCGCGGATCTGGTGCGCAGCGATCCGGCGCGGCTCGGCGCCCAGCTCGTCGGCCGCGGCCGCCCTCCGGCGGACCTCGCCCAGTGGCGGGAGGTCGTAGACGTCGCCCGCAGCTCACCGACCATGCCCAAGTGGAGCGTGCTCTTGCCGATCGGCGGCAACATCGAGCTGAGCCACCAGTTCGTGGGGAACACCCTACGTTTTCAGGCCCGCGGCCAGTCCCTCGCCGCTGGGGTCGCCGACACGAACCTCTCCGAGCTGCTGGTGATGTACTTCGCGCTCTCCCGGCTCTCGTTGTCGGTGGATCCGAGCATCGACCGCGTCGAGCTGGTCGTCGGCGGCCCGGGCACGAGCGTCACGACGGTGCGCGCCCGCCTCGCGCTGAGCCGCGCCAAGCCGCCCCAGTGGTCCAACGTCGAGATCATGGCGCCGTACACCCGGGATGAGCTGGTGTTGATCCCCGAGCTTGAGGCCGAGCTGCGCTGAGCTCAGGGCTGGTCGATGGGGTCGAGGGCGGCGATGACCTCGATCTCCCCGACGCCGGACGCGCCCGCGTCGTCCGTGGCCTCGATCCGCATCCGAAGGGGGGCGTCGGCGAGGAGCTCCGGAGGGGTGTCGTTGTCACCCTCGGCCAGGGCCGCGACGTTGAGGTAGGCGTACATGCCGGGGAAGCTGCCGCCGCAGGGCGGCTCATCGACGAGCAGCACGCGGTAGGTGTTGTCCGCGATGAGCACGCCGCCGTCTAGGGTGTGGATGGTGTAGCGCAGGGTCACGATCTCGGCGCTGTTCTGCACCCGCGCGCTGCCGAGGATGTGCCAGCCGCCTTGGGGGCCGTGCACCATCGTCACCGGATCGCCCGGCGAGAGCGGCGTGTAGACCTCGTCCCCGGTGCCGACCTCGACGGTGACCTCGTCCCCGCAGCCCGTGTCTTCACGTCCGCTGCCGCGCTCCCCGGCGTTGGGCCCGAGGCAGGCGACGGCGAAGGTCAGCGGGAGAATGGCCAGGTGGGGCAGGGGAGACGGCATGCTCCCACAAGCTACACGAGGCTCCAGGCCGCCACAAGCGCCGCGGCGGCCCAGGCGATGCCGAGGGCCGGGCTCGTGGGCTCGTCCTCCTCGGGGGGCGCGCTCAGGGCGACGAGGCTCGGCAGGAGCAGGAGCCCGGTCAGGGCGCCGAGGCCCAAGGGGCTCAAGGCCCGGCCCAGGGCGAGCTGGATGAGCAGGATCGGCGAGGCCCCGGCGGCCCAGGCGCGGCCAAAGGTGCCGAGCGCGCCGCGGCTGGCGAAGAGCGGCCCCGTGGCCATGGCGGCGAGCGCCCAAGGCAGGCGCCAGGCGGGGTCGGGGAGGGTGGTCACGGCGGCGAGGCCGATCCCGAGCTGGGCCAACACGATGGCGGGGCCGATGCGTTGGCCGAGGGCGGCGGCGAGGACCGGGCTCAGGATCGTGAGGGTGACCCAAGGGGCCAGGGACTCGGCGTCGAGGCCGAGGGGGCGCTGGGCGGCGAGCACGGCCACGAGCCCGAGGACCGGCGTGAGCCCACGCGCTGATGAGGGTGGCGGAGACGCCATGCTCAGGCCGAGGCGAAGACCCAGGCCCAAGGCGAAGATCGCGGCGACGATCGGCGTCGAGATCAACATCTCATGTAAAGCAAACGACGTTAAAAAACATATACTTGCGTAA
>JAKLKD010000292.1 GCA_023150845.1 Myxococcota bacterium
CCCGCCCCGCCGACGCCCGCCCCGCCGACGCCGCCCTCTTCGCGGCCCTGGGCCTGGGCGCTGGTGATCGGCGCCTTGGGGCTCACGGCCCTGGGCCTCTGGCTCTCCTGAGCGAGCACCCTACCGCCGCGCGATGGCCACGATATGAGGGCGCCCTCGAACCCCCGCCGCGAGAGAGGCCACCCCATGCCCAACGTGCAACGCACATTCACCCCCGTCGATGGCTCGCTCTATGTGGAGCGGCCCTTGGCCAGCCCCGAGGAGCTCGGACAGGCCTTGGAGCGCGCCCAGCGCGGCCTCTTGGCCTGGCGCAAGACGCCGCTCAACGAGCGCATCGCCGGGGTGAACGCCTTCGTCGAGGCCTTCTTGGCCAAGCGTGAGGAGATCATCCCCGAGCTGAGCTGGCAGATGGGCCGCCCCATCCGCTACAGCCCCGGCGAGCTGCGCGGCTTTGAGGAGCGCGCCCGGGTGATGATGGCCTTGGCCCCCGAGGCCCTGGCCGACATCCGCCCCACGGCCAAAGACGGCTTCGACCGCTTCATCCGCCGTGAGCCCCTCGGCGTCGTGCTCGCCTTGGCGCCCTGGAACTACCCCTACCTCACCGCCGTGAACACCATCGTCCCCGCCCTGCTCTCCGGCGACGTGGTCCTGCTCAAGCACTCGGATCAGACCCCGCTCTGCGCCGAGCGCCTCTCTCAAGCGGCCAAGGACGCCGGGCTCCCCGAGGGTGTGCTGGAGCACATCCACATGAGCCACGCGCTCACCGCCGAGGCCATCCACGACGAGCGCGTCGCGTTCGTGGCCTTCACCGGCAGCGTCGAGGGCGGCCGCGCCGTTCACCGCGCCGCCGCCGAGCGCTTCATCGCCGTGGGCCTAGAGCTCGGCGGCAAAGACCCCGCCTATGTGCGTGAGGACGCGGATCTGGCCTACGCCATCGAGAACGTCGTCGATGGCGCCTTCTTTAACTCCGGGCAGTCCTGCTGCGGCATCGAGCGGGTCTACGTCCACGAGCGCGTCTATGACGAGTTCGTCGCCGGGGCCGCGGCCCTGGTGCGCCAGTACAAGCTCGGCAGCCCCATGGACCCCGAGACCACGCTCGGCCCCGTGGTGCGCGGCAGCAACGCCGACCGCATCCGCGCCCACATCAAGCAGGCCATCGAGCTCGGCGCCCGGCCCCTCATCGACGCCTCGGACTTCCCCGCCGGGAAGGACTTCGGCCCCTACCTCGCCCCCCAGGTGCTCGTGGACGTCGATCACGACATGGAGGTGATGTGGGAGGAGACCTTCGGGCCCGTCGTGGGCATCATGAAGGTGGACGGCGACGAGCGCGCCGTGGAGCTCATGAACGACAGCCCCTACGGCCTCACCGCCTCGGTCTGGACGAAGGACGCTGACGCCGCCCTGGCCATCGGCGAGCGCCTGGAGACGGGCACGGTGTTCATGAACCGCTGCGACTACCTGGACCCGGCGCTCGCCTGGGTCGGCGTGAAGAACAGCGGCCGCGGCTGCACGCTCTCCGCCGTGGGCTTTGAGCAGCTCACCCGGCCCAAGTCCTTCCACCTCCGCCTCAACACCTGATCCCCAAGGGCGCCCCACACCATGTCCTTCAACCCCGCCGCGTACACCCGCAACCTCAACTACCCCACCGCCGTGCGCTTCGGCCCGGGCCGCATCAGCGAGCTCCCCGCGGCTTGCCGCGCCTTGGGCATGTCCCGGCCGCTCCTGGTGACCGACCCCGGCCTCGCGGCCCTGCCCGTCGTCGCCGAGGCCCTGCGCATCAACCACGACGCCGGCCTGCCCACGGGCCTGTTCTCGGACGTGAAGCCGAACCCCGTCGGCAAGAACGTCGATGATGGCGTCGCGGCGTTTAAGGCCGGCGGCCACGACGGCGTCATCGCCTTTGGCGGCGGCAGCGCGCTCGACGCGGCGAAGGCCATCGCCCTGATGGTCGGCCAGGACCGCCCGCTGTGGGACTACGAGGACGTGGGCGACTGGTGGACCCGGGTGAAGCCCGAGGGCATGGCGCCGGTCGTCGCCGTGCCGACCACCTCGGGCACGGGCTCCGAGGTGGGCCGGGCCTCGGTGATCAAGGACGAGGCCGCCCAGGTCAAGAAGATCATCTTCCACCCCAAGATGCTGCCCGCCATCGTCATCGCCGACCCGGCGCTCACCGTGGGGCTGCCCAAAGGCGCCACGGCGGCGACGGGCATGGACGCGCTCTCGCACAACCTGGAGGCCTACTGCGCCCCGGGCTTCCACCCCCTCGCCGACGGCATCGCGCTGGAGGGCATGCGCCTGGTGGACGTGTCGTTGCGCGACGCCGTGCGTGACGGCGGTGACCTCGCCGCGCGCTCAAACATGATGGCGGCCTCGATGATGGGCGCCACGGCGTTCCAGAAGGGCCTCGGCGGGATGCACGCCTTGGCGCACCCCATCGGCGCCCTGCTCGACGCCCACCACGGCCTGATCAACGCCGTCGTGATGCCTTATGTGCTCATCCACAACCGCCAGGCCGTCGCCGAGCGCCTCGCCCGGGCCGCGGCCTACCTGGGCCTCGCCGAGCACAGCTTCGAGGGCTTCTTGGGCTGGGTGCTCAAGCTGCGGGAGGATCTCCACATCCCCCACACCGCCGACGCCTTGGGCGTCACCGAGGCCCTCGTGGATCGCCTCGCCCAGATGGCCGTCGAGGACCCCAGCGCGGGCACCAACCCCACGGTGCTCACCGCCGCGGAGTACGCCCAGATCCTGCGCAAGTCCCTCGTGGGCGACCTCTACTGATGTCGACCAAGGTGCTCGTGCTCAAGACCGGCACGACCCACCCCGACCTCGTGGCCCGGGACGGGGACTACGACGCCTGGTTCGTGCGGTCCTTGCCCTGCCCGCCGGAGGACGTGACCGTCGTGCCCGTGTACGACGGCGCGCCCTTGCCGCCCAACCCCGAGGACTACGGCGGGATCATCCTCACCGGCTCGCCGCTCTCGGTGAGGGACGAGGCGCCGTGGATGCGGGCCTTGGGTGAGTGGGCCGTCGCCCGCGCCGAGGCGGGCCAGCCCGTGCTCGGCGTGTGTTTTGGGCACCAGCTCATCGGCGAGGTCTTGGGCGGTCGTGTGGAGCAGAACCCCAACGGCCGCGAGGCGGGCACCGTCGAGGTCCAGCTCACCCCCGAGGGCGCGGCGGACCCCCTCTTTGAGGGCTTCCCCGCCCAGCTCGTCGTGCAGGCCACCCACAACGACGCCTTGGTGATCCCGCCCAGCGCCCCCGGCGTGCGCCGCCTCGCGGGCAACGGCAACACGCCCTGGCAGGCCTTCGCCTGGGGTGAGCACCTGCGCGCGGTGCAGTTCCACCCCGAGCTCGCCGACACCAGCCTGCAGACCTTGCTGGACCTGCGGGGCTGGGAGGGCAGCACCCGTCCGTCCCCCCACGGCGAGGCGCTCTTGCGGGCCTGGTACCAGCGCTGGGTGGCGAAGCCTTAGGCCGCGCGCTCGGCGAGGGCGTGGCGCGGCGCGGCGTCTTCAGCCAAGAGCGCCGCCCAGGCCCGCATGTAGGCGACGACGTCCTCCCGCTGGTTGTGGCGGAGGTCGTTGCGCCCGAGGCGCTGCAGCACCCGGGCGTCGCTCAGGCGCTCCAGGCGGGCGATGTCCTCCGCGGTGACCCCGAGCGCCATGATGCGGCTGAGGATGTAGTCCATCGGGAAGCCGCTGCCCGGGCAGTAGTCGAGCGCCTGCTCCGCCCAGTCCCCGGCGGCGCGGCGCACGGCGGCGGCGTGGATCTGCGCCGGGCTGAGCTGGGTGATGGTCTGGGCGAGGTGCCCGCAGTTGCAGGCGCCTTGGTGGCCCCACTGGTAGTCCACGCCCGTCTCTAAGCGGGCGGCCGTGCGGAGCAGCGCGTCGATCAGCGGACCGGGGAAGGCGCTCATGGTGACCTCGGGAGGAGTCTCTCCAGACTGTGCCATGAGGTGAGGGAGCTTGCGCGGGGTGTCGCGCCACCCCCGACATCCGTGTCGCGATCTCCGCGTCATGGGCCCCACGATCACGCCCTAGGGCGCGCGCTGGCGCTGGCACAGCCTTTGCTTAACGGGGCGCACCACCTCGGAGCCCTCATGCGCCTCACCGCCCCCCTCGTCACCCTGCCCTTCGTCTTGTTCACCGCCTGCGGCGGCGGCGCGACCCCGCCGGAGCAGCTTGAGGCCGCCACGGCGACCCCGGCGCTCGTCCAGGAGGAGTTCACCGACCTGAGCGCCGCGGGGGCGCTCCAGGTGAGCGGCGAGGGCCAAGACCTCACCCTGACCGTCGGCGAGGGCGAGGGCGCGCTCACCGTAGACGTTCACAGCGCCGGTCGCACGGACCTGAGCGCCTTGAGCGGCCTCTCCGTCACCGCCGACCTGCTCGTCTGGGGCTTTGAGTCGAGCCGCAGCCTGCTCCTTCGGGATGAGGCGGGCGGCCTCCTGTACGCGCTCGACGCCGGGTGGTCCCTCGACGCGGTGAACGAGGCCCTCGGCGCCGAGCGCCTGCGCTGGGGCGACGAGGTGGCCACGGACAAGGACGACACCTGGACCTGGTCCTACACGAGCCTCATCGTCTCCACCGACGACGGCGAGCTGTCGCTCCTGCCCGGCGACGTGGCCAACATCACCCTCGACGGCGTGCCCTGGCGCCTCGCCGTCGTCGCCGCCTACGCCCGGGAGGTCCGGCCCAACGCCGCCTTGCCCGGCTGCCCCGTGCTCGACGACGTGCTCTCCTACGAGCTGCTCCGCCTGGAGACCGCCGGGGAGGACGACGTGCTGATCCGCCCCGAGGGCCTCGACCCGGCCTCGGCGGGCTGCCTCTGATCCCGCGCCCTCCACCCTCACACGCCCCTGGAGCCCCTCATGCGCCTCTTCGCCCTCGCCCTCGCCCTGCCGATGCTCACCGCCTGCGACCTCATCCTCAGCCACCTGCCCAAAGGGCAGAGCGAGCCCGGCTACCCCGGCGAGACGGGGATCGCGCGCCCTGAGACCGCGGACCCCGGTGAGACCGGCGAGACCGGGCAGATCTGGGTGGGTGAGCCGCTGGAGGTCGCCGGGGTGACCGGGGCGCCGGAGAACCTCACGGCGTCTGGGGTGTTGACCCTCTCGGGCTCAAGCCCGGACTACACGCTCACCGTGGGTGAGGCCGCGGCCTTTGACCTGCACGTCGTCGAGCTCGCCGACCTCAGCGCCCTGCAAGGCGACGAGGTCAGCGTGACCACCATCGCCTGGGGCATCGAGGATCGGCAGAGCCTGCTCATCTCCGACGCCGCGGGCCCCGTCTTCGCCGCGGACGTGGGCTGGGCCCTGGACTCGGTGAACGCCTGGCTGGGCACCCCGGCCCTGGCCTGGTCCGACGAGCTCGGCGTGGGCGAGGACACGTCCTGGGACATCTCCTACCGCGGCCTCAAGGTCACCCACGACGATGGCGAGGCCGTGCTCTTGCCGGGTGAGTCCCAGAGCGTGAGCATCGGCGGCGTCAACTGGCTGGTCACGGCGATTCAGGCCCAGGACCGCACGATCAAGGACGGCGCGGCGATGCCGGACTGCCCGGTGCTGGATGACCCCTTGGCGTTCCAGCTCCAGCGCCAGGAGCTGTTCACCTCGGTGCCGAGCAACGGGCGCACGCCGGGGGCGGATCCGTATCAGGCGGGGTGTATGTGAGGGCGGGCCTAGGAGACTAGGCCGTCGCCTCAACGGCAGCATGAAACGCCGCCGCCGCCTCATCCACCTCGGCCTCCCCGAACAAGAACGGCGGCACAAACCGCACGGCCTCCTTGCCCGCACCACACACGATCACGCCCCGCTCCCGCATCGCGGTGACCACGGGCTCCGCCGACCGGCCCAGGTGCGCGCCCAAGATGAGCCCCTTGCCCGTGATCTCCACGCCGGGCCGGGCCAAGGCCGCCCGCAGCCGCGCGCCCATCCGGACGTTGTGGCTCGTGAGGTCGTCCTCCAGGATCGTCTGCAAGGTCGCCAAGCCGGCGGCGCAGCTCACGGGGTTGCCGCCGAAGGTCGAGCCGTGGTCGCCGGGCTTAAACGGGTCGCCCATGCGCGGGCTCACCAGGCAAGCCCCGAGGGGCAAACCGCCGCCGAGGGCCTTGGAGAAGGTGCGCATGTCGGGCTCGGGGTCGTGGCGAAGCTCGCCGGAGCGGCCGAGGCCGCACTGGATCTCGTCGTAGACCAACAAGGCGCCGTGGCGGTCGCAGGCCTCGCGGATGGCGTGGAGGTTCTCGACGGGTCGGCAGCCGCCCTCGCCCTGCACCGGCTCGACGAAGACCGCGGCGGTGCGCTCACTCACGGCGGCGGGCACGTCCTCGGGCCGCAGCGCGCGGACCTCGCCGGGCAAGGGCGCGTAGCCCTCTTGGTACGGGGCCTTGGGCGTCATGGCGAGGCACATCATCGTGCGGCCGTGGAAGGCGTGCTCCAGCACCAGGAACTCAGGGCGGGGGTCACCCTTCCGCCAGTGGTGCTTGCGGGCGGCCTTCACCGCGCACTCGTTGGCCTCGGCGCCGGAGTTCGTGAAGAAGACCTGGGCGCCGCCGAAGGTCTCGTTGAGCAGGCCCGCGAGGCGCTGCTGCGGGGCGAGGTGGAACAGGTTCGAGGTGTGCCAGATGCGGTCGAGCTGGTCGAGGATCGC
>JAKLKD010000008.1:0-62258 GCA_023150845.1 Myxococcota bacterium
GCGGCGGCCGTCGTTTTTGGCGCAGCGGGTTGGGGCGCGGCGGCCGTCGTTTTCGGCGCAGCGGGCTTCGGCTCAGCAGGCTTCGTCGCAGCGGTGACCGGCGCAGCGGGCGGCGCGGTGGTAGCCGGCGCAGCGGGCGGCGCCTCGGCGGAGGGCGCGGTCTCAAGGCCCGGGTACCGGATCACCTTCGGCGCGCAGGCCAACGTCAGCAGGAGCAGCGGGAGCATGTCCCGATCGTTGCTCTTGACTTGCCAATCGTCAAGCTGAAGTTGAAGATCAGGTGATCAAACGATCGTGCGGCGCCTGAGGACCCCTCAGCGGGAGCGGATGTGCAGGGTGATCCCCGCCGCGGCGCCGACGGCGAGGGCCGGGGTGACGGCGTAGCCAAGCGTCACCGACCGCGCCCGGGCTTGGCTCAGCGCGTCGGCGTCGCCCGCGGCGCTGTACCCGGCCAGCTCACGGTCGATGAGCACGGCCCCGGTGTAGGCCCCGGCGGCGCCCAAGGCCGAGACCACGCCCAAGATGAGGGGCACCGGCGGCTTCTCACGCTCAGGCTCGGGCAGGCCGGTCTCGACCCTCGCCGACTGGCCCGCCTCCATCGTGATCACCCGGCCAAAGACCACGTCCGCGCCGACGGCGACCTGGATGAGGTGGGCGCCCGGCGCCAAGGTGACGGGGCGCTCCTCACGGATGACGCCGTCGATGTAGAGCACGGCGTTGCCGGAGATGGGCCACACGTCGAGGGTCACCTCGCCGGTGACGGTCTGGGCGGCGGCCTCCCAGGCGGCCCGGGGCTCGGGGCCGAGGCGATCGTTAAAGAAGCCCGGCGCCACGGCGGCGGCCTGGGCGAAGTCGGGCGCGGCGGCGGCGGTGTTGCCGTCGTAGACGTCGCTGGCGCCGAGCACCTGCCACAAGGTCGCGAGGTCTTGGGGGTCGGCGACGCGCTGGAGGCAGCCGAGGTTGAGGATGGCCGCCTCGGCCACGCGCCGGGCGTCGTCCAAGTCGAGGTCGGTGACGCTGCCGACGGCGTACTCAACCTCAGCGTCGAGGTCGATGGCGCTGCACTCCTGGGCGGAGGCCGCTCCTACGAGGCCCAACCACATGAAGATCATCGGCATTTGTACGGCTCCCTGCGGCTGTCTAACTTCACGCGGGTGTTGTTCTCATCGACCTTCACCGCGCACTCAAACACCGCCTCACCCCCCTGGGAGAAGCGCACGGTGTACTCGCCAGGCTTGAGCTCGACCCGGCTGGGTGTGGTCACGCTCTTGCCCGCGACGGTGGCGGTGAGCCCGGCCGGGTCGGAGAGCAAGGAGTAGCTGATCATCGCCGGGGCGGCGGCGGCCTCAACCGGCGGGGCGACGGCGACGACCTCGGGTGTGACCTCGGGCTTGACGCCGCTCTCGACCTTCGGCGGGGTCTTGCTGGACGTGCTGGTCGTGGCCTTCGGCGCGGGGCCCGCCGGGGCGACGGGGGCCTCGATGGCGGCGGGGTCCTCGACGACGGCGGGCGCGGCGCTCGGGGGCTCCACCGGGGCGGCGGCGGGCTCCACACCATCCACGACGAGGGGCTCAGCGACGGGCTCAGCACGGATGAAGAACCACCAGATGAGCACCGCGACGAGCCCGGCGGCCAGCACCGCGCCGCTCCCGACGAGCACGGGCAGCCAGCGCGGCAGCTCCTCTTCGGGGGCGTCGGCGGGCGGCGGGCGGCTCACGTCGGCGGGGGGCGCGGCGAGGCCCGCGGTCACCACGGGCGGGGTGGCCGAGGGGGAGCCGCGGGTCTGGAGCGTGCCGGAGATCTCGCGCAGGTCGGGATCCTTCGCCAAGGCCGCCAGGCGCGCCTCGACGAGGGGCGGCACGACCTTTCGGGCGTAACGCCGCAGCTCCGGCCCAGGGAGGCTGTCGGTCAGGGCCCCGAGGCGCTCCTCGACCTGCTGGGCGGTGGGGCGGCCGTCTGGGGAGAACGCCAGCATGGCCTCGACGATCTCGATGAGCGGCTCGCCGCCCTGGAGGCCCCGGAGCTGCTCCAGGTGCTCGCTCCGGCGCTTGACGTAGGAGGCCTCCTGCAACGGCAGGCGCTCGAACCGACCGCCGGTCAGGAGCTCCCAGAGGGTGATGCCCAAGGAGTAGATGTCGGACTCGGGGCCGGCCTCCCCATGAAGCCAGCGCTCCGGCGCCATGTAGCGCTGGGTGCCGAACTGCACGGACTGGGTCTGGGCCTCGCGCTCAAACTCGGCCCGGGCGACGCCGAAGTCCATCACCTTCACCACGCCGCCCGAAGAGAGCAGGAGGTTGGAGGGCTTGATGTCGCGGTGCACGACGCGGAGGGGCTGGCCGGTCTGGGGCGAGCGGGTCGTCCAGGCCGCGTGCAGGGCCGAGGCGGAGTGCTCGATGATCGCCGCGCAGACCCGGGGCGGCAGGCCATGCTCCTTCGCGCGCTCGGCGGCGTCCAAGAGCGCGGCGCCGTCTACGCCCTCGACGTACTCCATGAGCACCGCGGCCCGCTCACCGACCTGGGTGAGCGCGTGGACCTTCACGACGTGGTCGTGGTTGAGCTGGGACATGAGCCGCGCCTCGTCCCGGGCCCGGGCGGCGAGCTGGCTGTCCCGGGCGAACTCCTCGTGGAGAAGTTTGACCGCCATGCGCTGCACGAGGCCTTCAGGGCTGTACACGTCCGCGAGGTAGACCGCGCCAAAGCCGCCTTTCCCGAGGGGCTTTAGCAAGCGAATCTTGCGGCGGTTCGTGTCCTGAAGCTCAACCTGCACGGTGCTCACCCGGGCGCTCAAGTCCGCCCACCTTGAAGGTCACAATAAACGAGCGCGTTGCCCGAGGCAAGCGGCGCGGCGCGGGGGGATCCGGCTCAGGTGAGGAGCTGAAGGCGGCCCTTGAGTAAGGCGCGGGCGATGGTGACGAGGTGCACCTCGTCGGGGCCATCGGCGATGCGGGCGGCGCGGGCGTAGCGGTACCAGCGGGCGAAGGGCACGTCGTCGCTGTAGCCGAGGCCTCCGTGGGTCTGGATGGCATCGTCGAGCACCTTACAGAGGGTCTGGGCCACCTGGGTCTTCGCCATCGACGACCACACCTTCACCTCTTGGTGGTCGAGGCCCTGCTCCAGCATCCAGGCGCAGCGCAGCGTCATGAGGTCGCCCGCGTGCACGGCCATGGCGCCTTCAGCGAGCTTGAGCTGCACGAGCTGGTGCTCGCCGAGGCGGCGCCCGAAGCTCACCCGGCGGTTGAGGTGCTCGGTGCTGAGCTGCAGGGCGCGGTCGGCGAGGCCCAGCCAGCGCATGCAGTGCGTGAGCCGGGCGGGCACGAGGCGCTGCTGGGCCAAGGCGAAGCCCCAGCCCTCGCCGCCGAGCACGTCCTCGGGGCCGACCCGCACGCCGTCGAAGGAGAGCTCCCCCTCACGGTGCGCGAGGAGCGGCTCGGCCATCACGGGGATGTCGCGGAGGTAGTTGACGCCGGGGGCGTGGCGGTCGACGATGAAGAGGGTGGCGCCGCTGAGCGGATCGTCGCTCGTGCGGGCCATGACGAGGAGGAAGCTCGCGTCCCGGCCGCCGGTCGTGTACCACTTGCGCCCGGTGATGCGCCAGCCGTCGCCGTCGCGCTCGGCCCGGGTGCGCAGGTTTGTCGGGTCGGCCCCGGCGCCCGGCGCGGGCTCGGTCATGCAGAAGGCGCTCGTGATCTCCCCGGCGCACAGGGGCTTGAGCCAGCGGTCCTTCACGGCGTCGGGGGCGACCTGGATGAGCAGGTCCATGTTGCCTTGGTCCGGGGCGTCGCAGTGGAAGACACGGGGCCCGACCAAGGTGCGGCCCATCTCCCGGAACAGCGCGCACATGCCCATGACGCCGAGGCCGAGGCCGCCGTGCTCGACGGGCAGGTGCGGCGCCCAGAGCCCGGCGGCCTTCACCTCGGCCTGCAGGGCGCGCAGCGTGTCGTGGCGACCGGCGGCGTCCTCAGCGATGATCACGTCCTCGGCGGGGATCACGCGCTCATCGACGAAGCGGCGCACCTGGGCGCGCAGCGCGGCCAAGGCCGGGGGGAAGGTGAAGTCCATCAGAGCTCCCCGACCTGGTCGTCGAGGTCGAAGCGGGGGTTGGAGAGGGCCAGCTCGCTCGCGAGGAGCGCGCGGAGGCCCTGGAGCACGGTCTCGTCATCAGGCGCGATCTCCCCGGCGAGGAGCCGCGCCGAGAGCCGGGCCTGCTGATCGTGGAGGCGCCGGGCGCGCTCCTCGGTGTGTACGGGGCCCTCGGGGGCGTCCTCACCGAGCAGCAGGGCCAAGAGGCCGAGCGCCTGCTCGTCGAGGGCCTCGCCGACCTTGAGCCCCCGGGCGACCCCGCCCAAGAGGTGCGCGGCGACCTTCACCCGAAAGGCCTGGGCGGGATCCTCCACGCGCAGCTCCTTGGCCAAGAAGGTCGCCACGGCGGCGAGCACGGCGACGGCGTCGGGGGGCGGTCTCATGGGGCGCCTCTGGGGCTCTGGGGCTGGCGGGCGATGAGGCGCAGGGCCTCGTACTCCATCTCGGCGGCGCGCCAGGGGATCGCGAGGAGCTCGAGGTCACGCTCGGCGCCCGAGAGCACCCGCTGGCCCTGGAGGATCGCCCCCGCCGCCCAGCGCAGGTTGCCGTAGACCTCCCAGAAGGTCAGCTCCGCGGCGCTCACCGGCCGCCCCGACGCCGTGGTGTAGGCCGCCACGAAGGGCGCCCGGCGGCAGATCCCGCCCACGGCGCGGTCCAAGGCCCCAAAACGCCAGTCGCGCACGCAGAGCCAGCCGAGGTCTTCGAGGGGGCTGCCCCAGTGGGCGAACTCCCAGTCGAGCACGCCTGTGAGGCCCTCGGGCTCAAAGAGCAGGTTCCCCGTGCGGAAGTCGCCATGAACCAGGGTGACCTCCCCCGACGGCGGCCGGTTCTGCCGCAGCCAGGCCAAGGCGGCGGCCTGGGCGGGGCGGGCGCAGGGCAGGCGCGCCATGGTCTCGGCCAAGGCGTCCAAGGCGGCGGCGACGGGGTCGTTGGGCAAGGGCAGAGGCAGCGTGACTCGATCCGGAGTCACGGTGTGAATCGCGGCGAGGGCCTCGGCGAGCTGGGTCGGGGCGCGCTCCCGCGCCAGGGCGAGCGGGGGATCTCGGGTGACCTTCGCGCCCAAGGCCACGCCGGGCAGCATCACCATGGTGTAGGCCCAGGCGCCGGGCCGCAGCAGGCCCTCGGTGAGCCAGCGCGCGGCGGGGGTGGGCGCCCCGGCGGCGACGGCGGCGTTGATGACCTCGTGCTCTTCGCGGCGGCCGAGGCTGCCGGGAAGCGCCACGGCCGGGTCGCCGCGGATGACGAAGGCGCGCTCCTCCCCCTCGGCGAGGCGGAGGTCGGCCCGCCAGATCTCCTGGCAGGCGCCGCCGCCGAGGGGCTCCAGGCGGGTGAGCTCGGCCTCGGGACCAAGGGCGCCCTGCAGGTAGGCCAGGGCGCGGGCGCGTAGGGTGGGGTCGGGTGCGTTGGCGGCGATCATCAGGCAGGATCATGGACGCTCACCCCGCCCCTCGCAAGCGCCTGAGCAAAAAACGGAGGTCGTATGGAGCCCGAGCGCCTCACGCTGACGATCGAGGGCCAACCTTGCCCGGCGCTCGCCTGGGGAGACGGCCCCCTCGTGCTCGCCCTGCACGGCTTCCCCGACCTGCCCCTCACCTGGCGCCACCAGGGCCCCGCCTTCGCCCGGGCGGGCTTTCGCCTCGTGGCCCCGACGCTGCGCGGCTACCACCCCGACCTTCGCCTGCCCGACGTGCGCGTGGCGACCTTGGCCCGGGACGCGCTCGCGCAGATCGAGCAGCTCGGCGGCGGCCCGGCGGTGATCCTCGGCCACGACTGGGGCGCGGTCATCGCCGTCGCCGCGGCCCGGCTGGGCGGGGGCTCACGGGTCCGGGCGCTCATCACCTTGGCGGTCCCCCACCTCGGCGGGGCGCTCGGGGCCCTCGTCCGCGACCCGGCCCAGCTCCTGCGCTCGGCGTACATGCTGCGGTTTCAGCGCGCGGCGGCGGCGCGGGCCTGGCTCGGGGCCGGGGACATGCAGGGGGTGCGCACGCTCTGGGCGCGCTGGTCACCCGGCTACGAGCCCGAGCCTGAGGCCCTCCACGCCGTGCTCGACGCCTTGCGTAGCCCCGAGGCCCAGACCGCCACGACGGCCTATTACCGCCAGGCGCTACGACCCGGCGCCGGGGAGAGCTGGGGGCTCATGCTCGGCGAGGTGCCCTGCCCGACGCTCCTGATGATGGGCGAAGACGACGGCTGCATGGGCTGGACCTTCGCCCAGCGCGCCGCGCGGCCGGAACATTTCCCCGCCGGGCTGACGGTCCTGGGCGTCCCCGGCGCCGGCCACTTCGCCCACCAGGAGCGCCCCGACGTGGTCAACGACGCCGCCTTGGCCTGGCTTCAGCGCGCCCTGCGCGGCCAGAGCGCCCAGAGCCAGAGCGGCGCGAGCTGAGCGACCTCGGTGACGGCGACCTTGAGGCCCCGGGCCGAGACGAAGCCCGCGCCGATGGGCGAGACGGGGATGGGCCGCCAGGGCAAGAAGGCGCGCTCCGTGGACCAGGGCCAGGCCCAGGCCACGCCGAGGCCGCCAGTGGTCATGGCGTCGAGGAGCGGGTGGCTGGCGACGACGGCGGCGCTAAGCGCGGCGAGGCTGAGCGCCCCCTCGCCGCCACGAAGCCGCGTGAGGAGGCCGACGAGGGCCCCGACGGCGAGGGCGAAGACGACGGAGTGGCTCGCCCCCCGGTGGCCGAAGGCGTCGGCGTAGGGGATGTCGAACACGAAGGCGATGACGTCGGCGTCTGGCGCCAAGGACAGCGCCGAGAAGCCCATCATCGCCCCTACGAGCCGGGACGTCTTCGCCTCCGGCCCGGCCCAGAGGCGCCCGGCGGCGAGGCCGACGATGACGTGCCCGACGCTCGCCACCTCGGCTCAGGACCGGCGGCGGCGGAGCAAGGCGAGGCCCGCCACGACGAGCCCGCCGAAGGACGCGGCCTGGCCCGCCGCGGCGCTGCAGCCGATGCTGCTCGACGGCGCGGCGTAGAAGTCGTCACCGTGGACGACGAGGCTCGACTGCACACCCTCACAGACGCTGGTCACGCGGCGCTCCAGGGCCGCGTTGTAGCTGTAGTTGAGGCGCTCGCCCTCCCCGGAGATGGTGAGGTCACCGATGAACCAGGCGCAGCGTGAGCCGAAGACGGGCTCCCCGGCGGCGTCATAGGTGAGCGCGAGCACGGCCAAGGGGTCCCCAGTGGAGGCCTCATCCTCGTCGTCGCCGTTGAGGTGTACGCTCGCGACCTCGTAGGGCTCCACAAACTCCACGTCGAGGGCGCCGACCTCGACGCCGTTGATGACGAGCTGAACGGACTGGAGGCCCGCGGCGGCGGCGCTGAGGGTGAGGTACTGCTCGTCGACGCCGAGGCTCACGGCGGGGGCGTCCACGAGCACACCCTCGGCGCTGAGCCCGGCCAAGGGCGCGAGGCCGTAGAGGCGCTCGCCCTCGGCGAAATAACGCACCTCAAAGGTGCCCTCGCCGCCGACGACGACCTGGGGCGGCGCCTCGACGCCGACGCGCAGGGGCTCCCCGGCCAAGGCGTGTGTGCGGGAGTAGAAGCGCAGCTCATCGGGGCGCATCACGACGACCGTGGCGGTGTCCTGAACCTCACCGTCGCCGTCGAGCACGGTGATGTTGACCTCACCCGGGGCCAAGGCGACGGCGTCGTAGTAGAGCGCGTCGGTGTCAGCCTCGGGGTCTTGGGGCTGGGGCGCGACGCTGAGCACGTTGGGGTCGGAGCTGACGATCTGCCAGTCGGCCATGTCGTCGCGGAGGCCGCGGCGATCCGCGCTCAGCACGAGCTCGGCGCCCTCGACGAGGCGCGGGGCCAGCTCATCCACCCGGCGCGCGCCGACGACGTCGTTGACGACGTTGTCGCGGATCACGACCGGCTCGCCGCAGGCGGCCAAGGCGGTGAGGGCGCTGAGCAGGACGACGTTCGGGAAGGCTCGCATAGAGGCTCCTGGTGAGTCGTCAGCGCACCATGCAATCCCTGGGCCAGCCTGACCCACTCGCCCAGAAGATCCTCTCCTCATCGGATCTGTCGCCGATCAGCGTCTGCGCCGTCTCCTGAGCCCCCCGTCAAACCACGATCAGAATGTCGCGGTTTGGCCACAGACCGGCCAGGGGAGGTGCGTGCGGGCCTGCGCCGGGCTAACAGCGCTCGTTCAAAAGGAGTGTCCATGATTCAGGCCGTCACCTTCGACTTCTGGGACACCCTCGTCATCGACGACTCCGATGAGCCCACCCGCGCCGCCCGGGGCCTGCCGACGAAGGTCGTCGCCCGCCGCCAGAGCTTCGTGGACGAGGTCCTGCGCCACCAGCCCGGCGTCGGCGCCGACCGCGCGGCCCAGGCGCTCCAGAAGGCCCTCGCCGCCTTCACCCGCCAGTGGAAAGAGGAGCACCGCACCCCGCCCGTCGCCGACCGGCTGCGCGAGGCCCTGGCGCTCTTGGGCCTCGGCCCCACCCCGGGCTTCGACGCCTTGGTGAGCGCCTGGGAGGAGATGGAGGTCGAGATCCCGCCCGTGCTCGCCCCCGGCGTCGCCGAGATGATCCCCGCCTTGGCCACCCGCGCCAAGCTCGGCATCATCTCCGACACCATCGTGACCCCCGGCCGCGGCCTGCGCCGGGTGCTCGCCGACTACGGCCTGCTCCAGCACTTCTCGGCCCTCGTCTTCTCCGACGAGCGCGGCGCCTCAAAACCCGCCGCCCGGGTGTTTGAGCTCGCCGCCGCTGAGCTGGGTGTGCCCGCCGCCGCCATCGCCCACGTCGGCGACCGTGAGGTGAACGACGTCGAGGGCCCCCAGCGCGCCGGGATGAAGGGCCTGCTCTACACCGGCTGCGTCGATCGCCGGGTCGCGGGCGCGCCCACGAAGGCCGACGCCGTGCTCACCCACCACGACCAGCTCCTCACGCTCCTCTCTACGCTCTGATCTTCACGCTCCGATCCCCGCTCGCCGCAGAGGCCCCATGACCTTCACTGACGCCCAGCGCGCCGCTCTCGCCAAGATCACCGCTCGTTTTGACGGCGCATTCCCCGTGCGCACCGGCCAGTGGCGCCGGGTCGGCCGGGAGTCGGAGCACCCCGTCGTCACCCCCGACGGCCAGGCCGGGGACATCAGCGTGCTCTGGCCGCGCCTCGCCGAGGGCGGCGACCTCAAGATCAAGCGGGAGGGCGACCTCATCGTCGCCATGGAGGCCGAGGAGTACGGCTACTGCGCGGAGGTGGGCCGAGGCACCATCGAGGTGATCCTGAGCCCCTCGGACGACCTCGTGGACCTGGAGCGGAAGTACCTCGTTGCGATGGAGCGCCTCGTGCGCGCCGCCGACGCCGAGGGCCTGCGGGTGCTCGGCTACGGGATGCAGCCCGTTCAGCCAGGCACGCCGGAGTTCATGGCCCCGAAGCAGCGTTATGGCGCGCTCTTGAACGCCTTGGGCCCCATCTGGCTGTGGTTCACCCTCACCGCGAGCGATCAGGTCCACATCGACGTGAGCCGCGAGGAGTGGGTGCGGCTGGCGAACCTGGGCAACCTGCTCTCGGCGGTGACGGTGGCGCTCTGCGCCAACTCGTCGGTCTTTGAGGGCAAGTTCCAGGGCATGGCCTCGTCTCGTGAGGGCCAGATGGGCCGGATCGGCGCCGCCGAGTTCCGCCACGGCATGCCCGCGGGCCCCGCCGCCGACGCCGCGGCGTACATCCTGCAGCGCGCCGTGCAGCCCATGCTCGTGCGTCGGGTGAACGGCCTCATCACCCCGGGGCAAGGCACCTTCTTGGACTACGTCGAGGCCGAGCGCCCCGACGACGACACCCTCTGGGACGCCTTCTTGCTCCACGAGCACTACATCTGGAACAGCGCCCGGCCCCGCTCGGCCATCGGCACCATCGAGCTGCGCTCGGCCTGCCAGCAGCCCCCGGAGGAGCCCTTCGCCGCCGCCGCCCTCGGCCTCTCGTTCATCTGCGCCGCCGACGAGCTGGAGGCCCTGCTCAAGGCCCGCCTCGGCGACGACCCCTGGCCCAAGATGCGGACCTGGCACCACGCCGCCGTGCTCCAGGGCCTCGCCGCCGACGAGCCGACGCCGGGCCTGCTCGACGAGATCGTGCGGGTCTGTGAGGACGGCCTCCGCCGCCGGGGCAAGGGTGAGGAGCGTTACCTCAAGGCCCTGCGCCGCCGGGTGCAGCGCGCCGAGAACCCGGCGCAAGAGGCCGCCCGGCTCATGACCATCGGCGGCCCGGCGGCCCTGGTCGAGCGCTTCGCCTGGCCTGTGCCTTAGACGAGGGCTCGTCGCGACCGAGGTGGCACGGGCGGTCCCCAAGGGACGCAGCCCGTCGAGCCGGAGAAGTCTTCGCCGTACAGGCACTCCATGGCGGCCTCGCTGCCTTCGCCGTGCTCGGCGTCGCAGGTGACCTTCAGGGCCTCGCAGCAGGACTGGACCTCCTCGGCGGGCAGGCCGACGCAGCCCGCCTGGGCGCTCGTGTCGACGACGCTCGTGTCCTTGACCTCGGTGTCGAGGGGCTGGGAGTCTTCGCTGTCCCCGCCGCTCGTGTCGATGACCACGGCGGAGGTGTCGTCGGCCTTCTGCTCGTCGCCGCCGACGCAGGCGGTCATCGCGAGCACGACGCTCGACGCGGCGAGCAGGGCCTTGTGGCGGAGGAGGGCGCGGGAGATGGACATGGTGGTTCGCTCCTTTGTGGGTTGAGGGTCAGCGCTGGAAGACGTGGCGGGTCTCGGCCTCGGCCTCGGCCCAGGCGGCCTGGGCGTCGAGGCCAGCCTGGGTGAGCCCAGGGACGATGACGGACTGGATCGTGTCCAAGAAGAGGCTCCGGGCGAAGCCGCCGTCGCAGACCCCGGCCTGGCCGAGCTCCGGGCGGAGGGCGTCAAAACGTGGCAGCCGAGGCACCTCGTGGTGGACCTGGTGGGCGAAGGCGTCCACGAGGTAGCGGCTCGTGCGGGCGCGGGCGGCGGCGTCGAGGCGCGGCATGAGCAGGCCCAAGGTCCGCCAGCCGAAGCGGGCGTGGCTCACCTCATCCGCGAGGATCTCGCCGAGGAGCGTCGCCAAGGGGCCGTCGTCGAGCTCGGCGTGCTCGGCGCGGATGATGCTCACGGCGATGGTCTCGGACATGCAGCCGACGCTGATGAGGTTGCGGACGGCGCCCTCCAGGGGGGCGACCTCCTCGTGGAGCGGCACGGGCTCCAAGGCCGGGAGCGGCGCGACGGGCACGCCGCCGAGCGCCAGCACGACCCCGGCGCACTGCTCGGCGTGGCGCAGCTCATCGGCGATGGCCGTGGGCAGCTCCGCTAAGGCGGCGGGCGGGGCCCCGGCGCGCATGAGGCTCGGCACGAGGCCGGCCCAAACCTGGGCGGAGATGTGCTCGTTCACCATGCGTCCCCGCCAGGTGCGCACGGCGACCTGGCGCTCGGCGTCGGACAGCGGCGGCAGGGCCGAGAGGTCGGGGCGACGGGCCTGGGCCTCGCGGCGGAGGTCGAGGAGGATGGGGGCGGCGGCGGGGGCGCTGGCGTCTTCGTAAGTGGTGTGCATCGTCGGCTCCTTGTGAAACCATCGTAGCCGGGCCTTCTCTCCTGAGAATCAGAATGTTCTGAATGTCATTGTCTTGATCTTCCGTATAATGGCCCTATGGATCTGCAGTCGCTCCGCTGCTTCGTCGCCGCCGCCGAGACCGAGACCTTCCGTGTGGCCGCGGCGCGGGTGGCGCTGAGCCCGGCGGCGCTCTCCGACCGCATCGCGGGGCTGGAGGAGGCGCTCGGCGTCGCCTTGTTCACCCGCACCACCCGCCGGGTGCGCATCACCGAGGCCGGGGCGCGGCTCTTGCCCCACGCCCGCAGGCTGTTGGACGACGCCGCGCGCTGCCGCTCCGTGGCCACGGGTGACCAGAGCCCCCTGCCCTTCGCCTTGACCTTGGGCACCCGGGCGGAGCTTGGCCTGAGCTGGCTCTGCCCGGCCTTGGCGCCCCTGGAGGCCGAGCGGCCCGAGCGCACCCTGCACCTCTATATGGCGGACTCCGCGGCGCTCCTCGATCGCCTGGAGCGCGGCGCCTTAGACGCCGTGGTGCTCAGCGCCCGGCTCACCCGGCCTCACCTGGAGACGGCGCTTCTGCACGAGGAGGCCTACGCCTTCGTCGCGGCGACGGACGGCCCCCGGGCCGCCGAGGAGGCGCGGGGCTTCGTGCTCATCGACGCCACCCCCGACCTGCCGCTCTTTAGTTACCTGCTCGACGCGCTCCCCGAGGGGCCGCCCTGGCGGTTTCGGGAGCATCGGTATGTCGGCGGCATCTCGACGATCCGGCACCAGGTGCTCGCCGGGCGGGGCGTCGCGGTGCTGCCGCGGTACTTCATCGAGGAGGACCTCAGCTCAGGCCACCTCGTCGAGCTGATGCCCAAACGGCCGCCCCGGAGCGACTGGTTCCGGCTCATCTGGCGGGCGGACCACCCCCGGGCCGATGAGCTCGTGCGCCTCGCGGCGTCTCTCCGCGCCTGGCCCCTGCGCTGAGCCGCCGAGCGCGCTACGCTCTCGCCATGACGCCCCCTCTCGACGCCGCCCTGCGCGGCCACACCCGCGCGCTCCTCTCCCTCTGGCGACCTGACCGGGCCGGGCCGCCGGATCGCCTCACCCACCAAGAGCTGCGGGAGGTGGCCCAGGCCGTGAAGCGCCTGTCCGCCGGGCTCAGCGGCGAGCGCACCAAGGCGGGCCGGGACTACCTGGGCACCGAGGACGGCCGCACGGCGTACCTCCTGCACTTCTGGCCGGTGAGCTACGCCCAGACCCGGGCGGCGCTGCAGCTCGCCGGGCTGCGCCCCCCAGCGGGCGGCGGCCGGGTGCTGGAGCTCGGCGCGGGCCCGGGCCCCGGCGCGATGGCGCTCTTGGACGAGGGCTGGGGCGAGCTTCACTGCGGCGACCGAAACCCCGACGCCTTGTTGAGCCTGCGCGCCTTGACCCGCGACCGCGCCTCGACCTTCCTCTGGGACGGCGAGGCCGAGGGCGGCGCCTTGCCGCCGGGAGAGCTCGACCTCATCTTCGCCAGCCACGTCGTCAGCGAGCTGTGGAAACGTGCCCCCGACCGGATCGAACGCCGCCTCGCCACGCTCCAGCGCCTGCTGGGGCGTCTGCGCCCCGGCGGTCACCTCCTGCTCATCGAGCCCGCGACCCACGCTCTGAACGCCGAGCTCCTCACCCTACGCGACGCCGCGGCGGCGGCCGACCTCGTCATCACCGCGCCCTGTGTGCCCCAAGGCCCCTGCCCGGCCCTGGCCGAGGGCGTGGCCTGCCACGCCGCGACCCGCTGGACCCCGCCGCCGCTGACAGAGCAGCTCACCCGCGCCGCCTTCATCACCAAGGACGCCCCGGCGTTCTCCTACCTCTGCCTCGCCGCCGCGCCGCCGCCCCACGCGCCGCCGCCCGGGGCGATCCGGGTGATCTCCGAGCGCCTGACCAACAAGGCGGGCCGGGAGCGGGTGGTGACCTGCGGCGCCGAGGGGCGTCGGTCCTTGTCCGCGGCCCCGGGCCAAGGGGAGAGCTGGCGGGAGGCCTGGCGTCGCCTGGGCCGCGGGGACGGCCTCGTGGTGGAGGGCGCTGAGGTCCGGGAGACGGGGCTCGGCCTCACCGCGGCGAGCCGGGTCCGCCCCTGGCCCTAGTCGAAGGCGGCGGACGATCCCTGAGGATCATCGCCGCCATCTCCGGTATCCTGTTCGTGCTGGGAGTCTTCTATGCCTCTGATGTCGAGCACCTTCCGCGTCGTCGCCGCTGGCGCCGCGCTCAGCCTCAACGCCTGCGACCGCCAGCGGACCCCGAGCGGCGGCGAGCCCCTGCCCGGCAACCCGCCCGCCCAGAACGGCGCGGAGGCGACGCCCACCGGCGACGCCCCGGAGGTCCGCTTCACGAACCCGCCGGAGCAGACCGGGCCGCCGACCTGGAACGAGGTGCGCTCCAGCCACCCCGAGGGCGCGACGAACCCCCCGTCGCCGCTGCTCATCGTCACCGCCGACGGCGCGACCTGCTACAAGGCCTGGCGCCCGGCGCGGCAGCCCCCGGACCCGGTGGAGAGCCAGTACGGCGGCTGGGTGATCCCGGCGCCGGACCCGAACGCGGGCGTCGAGGTGGTCTGCCCGCCCGACGCCGCCAGGGTGCTCGCGGCCTGGCGCGCTGAGCAGGACAAACAGAAGCAGTGACGCTGACCCCACGGGCGCTGGACGAGTGGCGCAACCGCGCCGAGGCCGAGTACCGCTCCGCCGCCGTAGCGGCCCGGGTGGTGCACAACCTCATCGCGACGGGCATGCCCCGGGCCCTCGTGCAGACCGGGCAGCGCATCGTCAACGATGAGCTCGACCACGCCGAGCTGAGCCACGGCGTCTGGCTCGCCCTGGGCGGCGAAGGTGGCGTAGACATCGACGTGGCCCAGCTCACCCCTCCGGCGGGCCCGCCGCTGCTCCTGCTCGCCGAGGACGTGCTGCGGGCCTTCTGTATCGGGGAGACCGTCGCCGTGCCCCTGTTCGCCGCGATGCGCGCAGGGGCGGAGCACCCCGCCGTCGTCAGCGCCCTGGAGCGGATCCTGCGCGATGAGGCCGTGCACCGCGCCTTCGGCTGGGACGCCCTAGCGGCGCTCTTGGCCCTCGACCCCGAGGGGGTGCCGCCGTTTATGGCCGCGCGGCTGCCCGAGGCCCTGGAGGGCTGCCGCAGGGCCTACATCGTCCCCCACGACCTCCGGCGCCCCCTGAGCGCCGAGGAGCGCGGCGCCGGGCTCATCGACCTCGACGAGTACCAACACATCGTCGAGGAGTGCATCCGCTCCAGCATCTTGCCGCGCTTCGCCAAGCTGGGGATCACCCCGGCCCATGGCGAGGACACGCCCGGGGGCTGACGCGCCGCGGTGGCTCAGCCCTGGCCCGCGCCGGGCTCGGGGACCCAGTCGCCGTGGAAGCCATACGGCACACGGACGGGGAGGAGCACCCGGGCGACGAGGCTGAGGTCTTGGGCCTGGAGCACGACCAGCTCCGAGCGGCCGGCGCCCTCATCAAACACAAAGGTGAGCAGCCAGCCGTCGTCCTCGGCCTCGCCGCCCGGCCGCGGCGCGAACACGACCTCGCCGCCGACGCGCCTGGGGCCCCAGCTTTGCTCCACCCCGCGCCCCGCCGCGTGGTCAAACTTGATCACGCCGTCCATGCGTGGGGTGCCGTCGTCCGTCGACGTGAGGCGGGCGGCGTAGGTGTAGCGGTGCGGGCGGCCGACCCGGCCCGGGTGAACGCGGGGGAAGTCACACGGCGTGGGGTGGAGCGTCTCTTCAGAGGACACGCCGGTCTTGAGGTTGAACCGAAAGCGGGTGAGGCGCCCGCGGTCGTCCCCTTCCCCGTCGGTCTTCTCCGCGCCGCCGAGCACGTCGGTGCGCTCCAGCCGGCAGGCGTCGAGCACGACCTCGTCGCCGTCGTCATAAGCGTTGGCGGTGTGGAAGATCATGCAGGCCGGGCGGGAGAACCACTGGAGCTGGGACTCGTCGCCGTGCCGGGGCAAGACGCCGAAGCGCGCGCCACGCTCAGGCTCCCAGGCCATCATCGGGCCGCCCTCCATCATGCGGTCGAGGCGCATGGTGACCGGGAGGTCCATGAAGATGGAGCGGGTGGCCGTGACGGCGAAGTCGTGCATCATCACGCCGACGTCGAGGTTGATCTCGCGGGTGAAGACGAGGGCCCCGGAGGCGTCGGCGACGCTGTACCAGCAGTACGGCGGCAGCGGCGCGTAGCCGAAGAAGATGAGCTCGCCGGTCTCGGGGTCGAGCTTGGGGTGCGCGGTGAGCGGGTGGGTGAGCGCGCCGCCGAAGTCACGGACGCCGAGGGTGCCGAGGTCGTCGGCCCGGAGCGCGTGGGCGGCCCCGCCCTCCCAGAGCGCCCAGAGCTCTCCTTGAAACTGCACAAAGGCCGTGTTGGCGACGTTCTTGAACGGGCCGTCCGGGTTTGAGAAGTCCGGCGGCTCGGTGAGCCCCGACCAGATCGCCTCGCCCCGCTCCTGCTCCTTGAGGAAGCCCTCGGTGCGCACCCAGCGGTTCTTGTAGCGCGCGCCGCGGCCGTCGAAGCGCACGCTGTGCACCATGCCGTCGCCGTCGAACCAGTGGTAACGGCCCCGAGGCGGGTGCTGGGGGTTCGGGCCGACCCGCACGAAGTCGCCGCGCAGGGCGGGCGGCAAGGCGCCGACGACCTCCAGCTCGGTGAGGTCGAGCTCGTCGTGGACCGGGGCGAAGTTGCCAGAGAGGAAGGGGTTCGGGCTCGGCGCGTTCATGGGGGGGCTCGTGAGAGGGGTTCCCCGCCACTTTACACGGTCACCCCGCGCAGATCAGCCCGGCGTCGCCTCAACCGCGCCCGCGGCGACGAGCACGATCCGGGCGAGGCCCTTCACGTTGGCGCAGCCGGACTGGCCTTTGGGCACGAGCACCCGGAAGGGCCCACCTTGGGCGGACGGGAGCGGCTCCCCGCTGAGGCTGTGCACCAAGAGCGCGGCCTCGGCCTCCTCAACACGCACAGGGGCCGTCGTGAGGCCGTCCGTGGCCACGAGCACGAGCTGGTCATCCGGCGAGGGGAAGGTCAAGGCGAGGACCTCCCCCAAGCTCACCGCCGCCCCGACGCGGCCCGGCACCGCGGCCGCGACGTCGGCGACCTGACCGGGCAGCGCCGCCAAGGCGAAGCGGGTCAGCTCGACGACACGCCCCTGGACATCGACCAAGGTGACGACGGGCTCATCGGGGGGCTTGAGGTGGGCGTCGTCGGAGATGCAGGCGTCCAAGGCGGCGAGGAGCTGGTTCACCTCCTCTTGGGGACCGTGATGAATGACGTCCACCGCCGAGCCCGAGCGCACCGGGGAGACCACCACCCGCACCGCGCCGTTGGCCCGGTCGGCCCGGTACCAGCCGAGGTCGGTGCGGAACAGGCCCTTCACCCGCTCCACCGTGGCGGCCTGGAGCGCCCGGCGGATCCCGGCGGCGGAGAACACCCGCTCCGGCGGCCACACCCGGCTGCCCGCGGACCAGCCCTCCGTCGAGGGGGCGCGGCGTGTGTGGTCGTGGTCGTGGTGGGCGTGATCATGGTCGTGGTCATCGTGGATGAAGGGCAGCGGCCTGTCCCGGCGCAGGTCAAAGACGGCCTCATCGACGACGCCAAAGGAGGACTGCGCCACGGCGAGGGGCGGCGGGTAGTGGTCGCGGAGCTGGGCGCGCAGAGCGGCGTCCCCGGCGGCGGTGCTCTGGTCGGCGTGGGAGGCGATGACCACGTCCGCGGCGTCGAGCTGCTCCAAGAGTAAGGTCGGCGGCGCGGTGACGAGGCGGCGGGGGTCGAGCACGATGACCGTCGGCGCCAGCTCCAGCTCATCGCCCAAGGGGCTGCGCCGCAGGGTGTCGACGATGTCGGCGGGCCGGGCGAGCCCCGTGGACTCGATGAAGACCCGGTCGGGGCGCACCTCCCGCAGGATGGTCGTGAGGTTGGGGACGAGGGCCTCCGGCGCCGTGCAGCAGACGCAGCCCCCGGCGATCTCCGCGACGGCGACCCCGCCGCTGAGGAGGGTCGCGTCGATGCGCGCCTCACCAAAATCGTTCACGATGATCGCGCAGCGCTCGCGCCCTTGGCGCCGCGCGAGCTGGTCGATCAACATCGTCGTCTTCCCGGCGCCCAAGAAGCCAGAGATGACGTGAACGGGGACTCGCGGCATACGACTGACCTCCAGACCGATTGGTGTATCCCTTCGTGGCGCCGCTCGCAGCCTCGGGGCTTGTGTGTGAGGTCACGAGCGGGCACACTAAGGGGCTCTGGACCCCCGAGACTCGCCCTTGCGGGCTTGAAGAGCGTATGGCGAAGCCCACCCGGCTGATCACCGACCCACAGCAGGCCATCGAGCGTTACTCCGACCGTCTTGAGGAGCTGCTCGCCCTGTGTGAGCGCGCCCTCCAGACGGGCGACCAAGAGGCCTTCTTGTGGAACGCGCGCCGGGCCTTGGAGGCGCTCTGTCGGCTGCTCATCACCGTCAAAGAGAACAAGGTCACCCGCGACTCCAAGGACCTCCAGCGGGATCTGAGCGGGCTCATTCAGCACCTCAAGAACCTCAACATCATCAACGACCCGGTCGAGAAGCAGCTCGACCTCGCCCGAAGCCAGACCAACCTGGGCGTACACATCCGCCAGCCCGAGCCCGAGGACTACACCGCGGCGATCAAGGACGTGCGCCACCTGCTCCCCCAGCTCGTGATCTGGGCCATGGAGAGCAGCCCGGACCACGAGCGCCTGTTTAAGCGCCAGATCCTCCAGGCGAAAGCAGAGCGTATCGAGAGCTTCAGCGGCGACAGCCTGAACCGCGCGGTGTCTCTCGGCGGTATCCCCGCCCCCACGGCGACCACCGACGCCCCGACCACGGAGGACTCCCAGGGCTTCACCGAGAGCCGCACCACAGACGGCACGGGCACCACCCAGGTCCGCACCCGGGCCCGGGGCTCGGACACCGAGGCCACCGCCGTCACTGATGCGACGGACTCCGGCGACGCGCCCCTCGGCCTGCTCGTCACCGATCCGACCGTCCCAAAGGCCCCGAGCCGTCGCTGGGGGGTCGGGCTCGGCCTCGTGGGGGCGATCGCCATCGCCGCGCTGATCGGCGTCAGCTTGTCGCCCAATTCGGCGCCGACCCCCGCCGAGGTGGTCCCTCCCCCGAGCCCTGCCGCCGCGGCCGTCGTCGCCCCGCCCCCTGAAGCCGCCGTTGAGGCCGTCGCTGAGGCCGAGCTGGAGCCCCGCATCGAGCCCACGCCGCCGCCCCCCGCACCGACCTGCCCCGCGGGCATGACCCTCATCCCGGCGAGCACCATCACCATCGGCCAGCCCGTCGGCGGGCGTAAGAACTGGCCCACGCCGCGGCCCGCGCGTATCGCCCCCATCGAGGTGCCCGCCTTTTGTGTGCACAACGCGCCCATCACCTTCGCCGAGTGGGACACCTGGCCTCGTCGCGACGACGAGGCGCTCAAGTCCGACTGCCAGTGGGGCGTCGCCAAGGCCGACAAGTCGCCCAGCAGCCCCGCGCACTGCGTCGGGCGCGCCGCCGCCGTGGCGTACTGCGCTGACGCCGTCCCCGGCGGGCATCTGCCCACCATCGCCGAGTGGGAGGCCCTGGCGCGCTCCCCCGTCCCGAACCTCGGCCAGAGCGGCGTGCAGTTCGAGTGGGCCGAGGACCTCTTCCCCCCGGCGGTCTTCAACCGTCGCGCCGAGCCCTGCCGCGAGAGCTTCTGTGACGACGGCATGTTCAAGAAGACCCTCGACCCCAAGACCTCCGTGAGCCCCGTCGGGGACGTGCTCTGGTCCTGGAGCCAGCGCCCCAAGGGCCAGTCCCACAACGAGCTCACCTTCCGCTGCGCCGTCGCGCCGAGCCTCTGAGCGGACCGCACGAATCGCGGCTACGCTGCGCTCACCGCGCTCCCCCTGGCGTGAGGCCCCCGATGCCGACCCGGCTGTACTCCGACGTGCAGATGCTCGACCACCAGCCCGGCGACGGACACCCCGAGCGCCCGGCCCGGATCGCCGCGCTCTTGAGCGGCCTGCGCGAGCGCCCGGTGCCCGGCGTGAGCTGGCACACCGCCCGAGAGGCGACGCACGAGGAGCTGCTCCGCGCCCACGCGCCCCGTCACCTCCGCCTCTTACAGGCCGCCGAGGGCCAGTCCGTCTCCCTCGACCCCGACACCCACACCTCCCCCGACTCTGTGCAGGTCGCGCGCCTCGCCGCCGGGGCGACGATTCAGGCCGTCGAGTCCGCCCTCGCCGGGACGCCCGCCTTCGCCTTGGTGCGGCCGCCCGGCCACCACGCCGAGCGGGACCGGGTGATGGGCTTCTGTCTCATCAACAACGTCGTCGCCGCCGCCGAGGCCGCCTTGGCCTCGGGCCTCGTGGAGCGTGTGCTCATCCTCGACTGGGATCTGCACCACGGGAACGGCACCCAGCGCCACTTTGAGGGGCGAGACGACGTGCTGTTCTTCTCCACCCACCGCTTCCCGTTTTATCCGGGCACCGGCGCGCTCCACGAGCGGGGACACGGCGCGGGGGAAGGCCACACGATCAACGTGCCGCTGCCCTCCGGCGTCGGCGACGGTGACCTCCGCCTCGCCATCGACGCCGTGCTGCGCCCCGCCGCGGATCGGTTCAGGCCCCAGCTCGTCCTCGTGAGCGCCGGGTTTGACCCCTACCACGAGGATCCTCTGGGTGACATGCGCGTCTCCATCGAGGGCTTCGCCTCTCTGTGTGACGCCGCCTTAGACATCGCCCGGACCCACGCCCAAGGCCGCATCGCCTTGACCCTAGAGGGCGGCTACAACCTCACCGGGCTCACCGAGGGGGTTCGCGCCTGCCTGGAGGTGCTGGAGGGCGCCACACCTCCGCCGACCCCCGCCCCTGGCCGGGGCGAGCGCGCGGTGATGGAGGCGATGCGCGCCCACGCCCCGCTGAGCTGAACGATTGAGCACAGAGATCCGACACAGAGACCTGACACAGATACCCAACGCAGTGATCTAACACAGAGACGGGCTCAGCCCGGCGCTAACCAGACCTCGGCGTCCACCGGCCCCTGCACCGTCGCGAGGTGCCGGAAACGTCTCGCCTCGGGCTGGGCCGCCACCCACGCGGCGAAGCGGGCGCGGAGGTCGTCGCCGGGGCCGAGGGTCGGCGCGTCCACCAAGGCCCCGAGGCGCTCGATGAGGCCCTCCTCCCCGAGCCGCTCGTACACAAAGAGCAGGCGATCCTCCTCGGCCTCGGTGCCACGCCAGGACAGGCGCTCCCGCAAGGCGAGGTCGAGGCCGTGGAGCGCGGCGCGGTCCAAGGCGCGCCGGGCGCGCTGCAGCTCCGCGGGGGTCGGGGCCTGGCCGTGGGCCTGGACGAGGCGGGTGATCTCCTCCTCCGTCGGGCCGCGCAGGTTCCGCCAGTCGGCCTCGGCGGCCCAGTCACGCTGCAGGTCGTCGGCGAACCGCTCCGGGCTCGTGTGCAGCGGGCGCTCGCCGCCGACGGCCTCGGTCAGCGCGCGCAGCAGGTCCTCCGGCCCCTGGCCGGGCAGGCGCCGCAGCTCGGTCCAAGGCGGCGGCGTGATCTCCGCGCCGTGGGTGTCCGTCGTGAGCACGAGGCGCCGCGGGCCGGGGAGGCTCACCCAGAGGTCGAGCCACACACCGAGGCGGCTGTGCGTCCAGATCGCCGCGGACACGCCGCGCCCGGGGTGGACGAGGCCGAGGAGCCGCAGGCGGGGGATGCCCTCGGCGTAGAACGCGCCGACCTCGACGAAGCCGAGGCGCAGCAGCTCCGCGCGCAGGCGCCGGGGCTCACCCAAGGCAAGGCCGAGGGGCGCGGGCACGAGGCGCAGGCGCACAGGCGGGCCCGCCAGGGGCGCGAGGCGATCCCCAAACCGGGCCAGCCAGCGGCGAAGCACGACGGCGCCGCCGCCCGCCATGGTGAGCAGGCTGATGAGCCCAACGGACTGAAGGAGGCCGAACATCGCGGTCAGCATAGCCCAGCGGACCCGAACGCGCCCAGACCCGCCGCGAGCGGACTAAGCTATGCGTCGGAGCACCCCACCATGCCACCTCTCCCCTCTCGCCGCGCCGTGGCCCTCGGACTCGGCCTGATCGCCGCCGTCGGCGCGCTCGCCTGGGCCAACCGCGTCGGCCTGCGCTGGTTCGCCATCGAGCAGCTACAGCCCACCATGCCCGCCTTGGCGCGCTCGCTGGAGGCCGGCCCCGACTTTGAGGGCCCCGACGCAAGCCGCCCCAAGCTCGACGTGCGCCTCAGGACCGTCGCCGAGGGCTTCACCCAGCCTACGGATCTCCAGCCCGTCCCCGGCCTGCCCGGCCTCGCCGTGCTCACCGAGAAGACCGGCGCCGCGCAGTGGGTGAACCTCAAGGACGGCGCCCACGGCGCCTGGTTCAACGTCACCGTACGCACGGCGTCGGAGCAGGGTCTCCTCGGCCTCACCTTTCACCCCAAGTTCGCCGAGAACGGCCGCTTCTTCATCCATTATGTCGATCGCCGGGAGGGCCGCGACCTCTCCATCGTCGAGGAGTGGCGCGCGCCGGGCCACGACCCCCGCGCCGGGGCGCCCAAGGCCGAGCGTGTCATCTTCACCGTCGAGCAGCCCTACCAGAACCACAACGCCGGGCAGCTCCTCTTCGGGCCCGACGGCATGCTCTACGTCGCTCATGGCGACGGCGGCTACATGGGTGACCCCCACGGTCACGGCCAGAACCTCGGCACCCACCTGGGCACGATGCTTCGCCTCGACGTCGATAGCGGCGTCCCCTACGCCGTGCCTGCGGACAACCCCTTCGTCTCGACCCCTGGCGCCTTGCCCGAGATCTGGGCCTACGGCCTCCGAAACCCCTGGCGCTTCTCCTTTGACCCCAAAGGCCGCCTGATCATCGCCGACGTCGGCCAGAACAAGTGGGAGGAGGTCTCCATCGCCGAGCGCGGCGACAACCTCGGCTGGAAGGTGCTGGAGGGCCGCGCCTGCTACGAGCCTGAGACAGGATGCGACAAACGCGACAAACGCCCGCCGATCTACGTCTACGGCCATGACGAGGGCATCTCCATCACCGGGGGCTACGTCTACACCGGCGCGGCGGTCCCGGCGCTTAAGGGGCGCTACGTCTTCGGAGACTTCGGCTCGGGCCGCCTCTGGGCCCTCGATCTCCCGGCCAAGGCTGGTGATGACGCCAAGGTCTACGCCTTGGGCTCCTTCGGGGTCCACCCGTCGAGCTTCGCCCGGGACGAGGCCGGGGAGCTCTACCTCCTCGACTTCGGCGCCGGGAAGGTGCTTCAGCTCGTCGCGCCCTGAGCGACCGGCTGAAATAAACGCGACATGCGACATGCGACATGCGACATGCGACATGCGACAACCGACGAGGGGCAGGATGCGCGCGGTGATGGTGCAAGGCACGGCGAGCGGCGTCGGCAAGTCTTGGGTGGCCGCGGCGCTCTGCCGCCTCGCGGCCCGGCGTGGGGTGAAGGTCGCGCCGTTTAAGGCCCAGAACCTCAGCAACAACGCCGCCCCGGCCCGGGCCCTCGACGGGGGCTGGGGGGAGATCGGCCGCGCCCAGGCGCTCCAGGCCCTCGCCTGCGGCCTTGAGCCCCACGTCGACATGAACCCCCTGCTCATCAAGCCCCTGCACCAAGGGGGCGCCGAGGTCATCGTGCAGGGGCGGTCCACGGGGCCGCTCAGCGGCCTCGGCGGCGACGCCCGCCGGGCGCTGTGGTGGCGGGCGATCACCGAGAGCTACGCCCGCCTCGACGCGGAGCTGGTGATCCTGGAGGGCGCGGGCAGCCCGGCGGAGATGAACCTCCAGGCAACAGATCTGGTGAACATGCGCATGGCCCGGCACGCCGACGCCAAGGTGCTGCTCATCGGCGACATCGACCGGGGCGGGGTCTTCGCGGCCTTGCTCGGCACCCTCGATCTCTTGGCCCCCGAGGACCGGGCCCGGGTGGCGGGCCTCGTCGTGAACCGTTTCCGGGGAGATCCCGCCCTGTTCGCGCCGGGGCTCGGGCCCCTCGCCGCCCGGGCGGGGACGCCTGTGCTCGGCGTGCTGCCCTTCCGCCACGACGTTCACCTCGACGAGGAGGACGCCGCGCAGCTCGGCGGCAGCGCCGGGCTCATCGACGTCTGCGTCCTGCGCCTGCCCACCGTCGCGAACTTCACCGACCTCAACGCCCTCTCCCAGACCCCCGGCGTCGGCGTGCGCTACGAGGCCGCCCCGGAGCGGGTCGGGCGCCCCGACCTCTTGGTGATCCCCGGCAGCCGCGACACCGAGGCCGACCTCGCCTGGATGCGCCGCCTGGGCCTCGACCGGGTCGTCATCGCCTTGGCCCCGCACACGCCGATCCTCGGGCTCTGCGGCGGTTACCAGCTCTTGGGCGAGCGCCTCGGCGACTCCGCGGGCCTGGGCCTCTTGCCGGTGACCACTCACTACGCCGAGGCAAAACACATCAACCCTGTTGCGTCAGTGACCACAGGCCGCTGGCTCCTGCCGCCGGGCCTCCAGGTGGCGGGCTACGAGATTCACCTCGGCCGCACCGAGGCCGCGGCCCCCTTGGTGGAGGGCGACGGCGCGGTGATGGGCCTCGTCGCGGGCACCTACTTTCATGGCCTCTTGGACAACGAGGCGCCGCGCCGTGCCTTGGTGAACGCCCTGCGGGCCCGGCGAGGGCTCGACCCCCTGGCCAACGCCGCCGTCCCCGACCCCTTGGCCCAGCTCGACGCCGCCGCGGACACCCTCGAGCGGCACCTCAACCTCGACGGGCTCTTGCCTTAAGCGGCGCGGCCCGCTCAGATCGTCGTCGACACCTGGGTCTTGCTCGCCCGGGGGAGCTTGATCTCGGGGTCTTTTTTGCGACGGCGGTAGAGCACGATGACGTGGCCGATGATCTGCACCAGGGCCGCGCGGCAGGATTCGGCGAGCTGCTCGCCGGCCTCGTCGGCGCTCTCTAAGCAGTTGCCGCCGACCTTCACCTTGATCAGCTCGTGGTGCTCCAGCTCATCGTTCACCTTGTCCACGACCGCCTCGGAGAGCCCTTGGGGGCCGAGGTGGACGACGGGGTTGAGGTGGTGGGCGAGCCCGCGAAGGTACGCGCGCTGTTTGCCGGTGAGCTCCATAAGACACCTGGGAGGACGGGGCGGCCAACGTAAGCCACCCTCGCCCGCGCGGCTATCCGAGTCTTAGCCGAGGAGCGGCTTCAGCTTCACCCCGGCGACGCTCGCGGAGATCGACGCCGCGGCCTCAGCCTCCAGGCGCTCACGCTCGGCGGCGGGGTCTTCAGTGAGGGCGCGCAGCGAGGCGAGGGCGGCGTCGACGCCCTCACCGTCCTGTTGGCCCCAGGCCGCGGCGAGCTGGCCCGTGAGGCGCTGAATGGCCTCGACGTCTAAGGCGCGGCCCGGCGTGATCTCCCCGTCGAGGCGCGCGGCCCGGGCCTCGGCCTGAAACGCCTGGAGCTCGGGCAGAAACTCCTGGAGCGAGGCCTTGAGCCGCTCAGGATCGCCGGGGCCGACCTCGGCGGCGAGGCTCGTCATGGCGTCTTGAAGCTCGGGGGGCAGGGTGACCTTGGCGGCGCCGAGCAGAGCCTCGACGGCGCTGAGCACGTCGGCGGGGTGGACCTTGGCGCTCATGGGGCGCTCCCGGGCCACATCTTCTGGCGCAGGCGGCTGGCCTCGTCCGCGGGGAGCTGGCGCCACACCGAGGCCGTGAGCACCGTAGGCGTCTCGGCGGGCCAGGGCGCCAGGGCGTCGATGAGGGCGTCGCGCTGGGCGGGGCTGAGCTTGAGCAGCACGCCGATGTGGCCGTGGGGCACAAGGCCCCGGGCGTTCTTGACGAGCCAGTCGCCGTCGGCCCGGGCGAGGTCGTTCAGCAAGAAGTTGCCCCAAGGGCGGCGCTGGGCGAGCTGCCGCAGCCAGGCGACGGCCTCGGCGTCCTTGGGGGTGACGCTCGGGGCGATGGCGACGGCGGCGGTGTGCTCCAGGTCGTCGAAGGACACCCGCCAGGCCGGGGTGACGCCGCGGTAGAGGGCCTCGTTGTCGCGGATGATCTTGGCGAGGCGCTCAGCGCCGACCTCGGCGCGGATCTCCGGGAGCACGGCCACGGCGCCGGTGCGGTGGCGCACATCCTCGGAGATCAGCATCGCCACGACGGCGGCGACATAGAGCGGGCGCTCGCCCCCCGCGGCCTGGAGGCCGAGCTTGAGGCCGTCGTCGGGGGTGACGCTGTCCCGGCCACCCCAGACCCCGCCGCCCTCAAGCTGGCTTCGGATCTGGGCGAAGATCTTGTCGGTGTTCATTCCTGCACCTCATGAGGCGGCCTGAGAGACCGCTCGTTCGTTTTATCCTACCGCCGCGCACGGGCCCGTGGGGCGCAGATTTGGCAGGCGCCGTCATTCACCCCGTTCAGCGGCCAAGGGCCCAAGATCCCGCGGCGCGCGGCGGTCAACGCGGCCGTCACGACGAACACAACAAGCTCGTTTCATTCTTCCGAGGGCGCGCGCCGGGTGAGGTCCTGAGGTCACAACACCGTTGCTGCGTCTGTGGGGCGGCTCAGGGCAGCCTGACACGTCGCGCGGCGAAGGCCTGCGGGTCATCGCGGATGGTCCGCGCCAAGGCCACTAGCGCCGGGGCGCCCTCGGCGCGGTACGCGGCGACCTCGGCCTCGTTCATCACCACCGGGAGCTCGTAGAGCCCCACGCCGCCCACCATCGCCGAGAGGATCAGGCGATCGCCGTCCTCAAAGAGGGTGTAGACCCAGGGCTCTACGGCGAGCTGATGCATCGGTGACCTCAGCGCCCACCTCACCTTAAGCCCGAGCGCGGCGGGAGCAGGATCTGGCGGCTCTGAAAGCTATTGGGCTTGAGGCCCATATCACGATGCAACGGCTGCAGCCCATCGTTTCCTGACGCGCACGAGCTCACGACCACCCAGTCGCCCGGCGGGGTGGCCAGCTTAGGCGGCTTAGGGCGCCTCTTGAATAGAGGCCCCCTCAGCAGGAACGACGGCCGCGGGAGGATCGTCTGAGCGAATGGAGCCGACACGGCCAGGAACGAGGACAGTCAATGCGCGCGGACCAGGAACCAGGCTCTGCAATACGTCCACCACGCACTCCTCGACGCCTTCATCGTTGTCATCGCTCCCGAACAGGGTGTCGTATCGCACACGGATACGCTCGCCATCAGGCCATGTCACATCTGCGATGCCCGCGTGATTGGCATTCGCCACAACAGCGCGAATCATGGGATGCACGATCTCGTTTAGTGTGCTCATATCAGGGCCTCGCTGGGACGATGTGCGCCCCGTTCTTTGAATAGTGGATGATCCCGTTCGTGGTCGGGACCCCCACGCCTGTGTTCGGATCGATGTATTCCCCTATCACTTTTTCAAAGTTCACGCGCTCTTTTGAGCCAGGCGCAGGAGGAGTTCCCGTAATGGTATCGCCCGTTCCCGCATGCTTGATTAGCTCGTGAGGATCTGCGGTGAGCTTGCTTCGGCCCTCGATGTAGTTATTATGTGACTGCAAATGTTTACCCTGCTGCCCATCGTGAATTTTTACGCCGTCAATGCCTGATGAGGACTTACCAGTAAGGTCACCCGCCTCAGCATTCTCCGGCGTCGTCTCCGGGGCGTTCACCGTCTCATCCACCACCGGCGTGGTCTTGGGCGCCGTGTTGGTGCTCACCGCGGCGAAGTCCGGGTTGCTCGCCAGCACGTCGTTGTAGACGTCTTGGCTCGACTTGCCGGGGTTCGCCTTCACCTGGGCCTCAAACTCCTTGAGGAACCGGGCCTTCACGTCGTTCGACGCGCTGGAGCCGATCACGCCGTCCACGAGGGCCGCGCCCGTCGTGTCCCCGGCGTTGGTGAAGGTCTCCTTGAGCGGGTTGCCGCGGCCGGTGACGAGCTGGTCGGGGGTGCCCGCGAACACCTCGATCTGGCCGATCTGCTCGACCTCGATGCGGGGGGCCACGCCCTCCTGCTTGCCGCCGCCGGTGACGCCGAAGGGGTTGTCCACGTCGGTGGGCACCCACTCGGGGAACATGCCGTCAAACGCCGTCGGCTTGGTCACGCCGGCGTTCGCCATGGTCTCCGGCGTCGCGTTGAACCGGATGCCGCCCTGCTGGTAGTACTCGGGGTTCAGGGCCAAGGCGTCGATGAGCTCGGTGACGTTCGTGGCCACACCCTCGGACTGCAGACCCCACCAGGCCACGTCGTTGTAGCCCTCGACGAAGGCCTTGGGATCGAGGTTGGTGCGCAGGTCGTAGCTGGGGTTGTTCGCCAAGAAGCTGCCGAAGTTGTCCTTCGTCACGCCCGCGGCGGTGAGGTCGGCCTTGGCCTGGGGGGTGAGCATGTTGAACACCTTGTCGGTGCCATACAGTCGGCTCATGTTCCCGGCGTTCTGCAGGTCGGCGAGCGGGATGGCCTCACCCTGCTTGAGGTACTTGTTCTGGATCTGACCGTTCGCGTCCTTCACCGACGCGGCGTTCACCGTGTCGCGGATGAGCGTGAACATGTCCTTGCCCGCGTTCGCCGGGTTGGCGATCTGCGCGGCGAGCTCGTCCATGAACTGCATCTTGAGGGTGTCGGTGACGCCGGGGGCCTGCTCGTCGAGGATCTGGCGGACCTTCTCCGCGGCGGCCTCGTTGTTGGCCTTCACCTTGGGATCGGTGACCGTCGCGTTGGCGTCGTTGATCTGCTTGAGGACGTCGTTGGCCTTGGTCTGGAGCTCCGGCGGCGGCTGGCGGCGCGTCGTCGTGGGCGTCTCATCCCCCGTGGGCGTCGTCTTGGTCGTCGTCTCATCCACGACGGCGACCACCGTCTCGTCGGTCTGTGTCGTCACCGTCTCATCAACCGCGGGCTTCGTCTCAGGCGTCGTCGTCGTCTCGTCCACGACGGGCTTCGTCTCAGGCGTCGTCGTCGTCTCGTCCACGACGGGCTTCGTCTCAGGCGTCGTCGTCGTCTCATCGACGATCGGCTTCGTCTCGGGCGTCGTCGTCGTCTCATCGACGATCGGCTTCGTCTCAGGCGTCGTGACCGTCTCGTCCACGGCGGGCGTGGTGTCGACCTTCGTCGTCGTCTCCGGCGTCGTGGTCGTCTCGGGGGTCGTCGTGGTCTCGGGCGTCGTGGTCGTCTCCGGAGTCGTCGTCTTCGTCTCGGCCACAGGCGTCACGGGCGTCTCGTCCACCTGGGGCGTGACGGGCTCGTTGACGCGGGGCTCCTGCACGGTCGGCTCGCGGACCGTGGGCTCCTGCACAGTCGGCGCGGGCGTCTCATCCACCTGCGGGTTGGGCGTAGTGGTCGGCGGGGGCGTGGTGTTGACGGTCGGGCGCAGGCCCTTGCCGAAGTCGGTGCCGACGGTCTGGAAGTGCTCGGTGATGCCCTTGATGCGCGGGTGCGTCGTCGCGCCGTTCATGATGACGGAGCTGATGAGCGACTGTGCGAAGTTCTCCCAGGTGAGCTGGCCGGTGAGCGCGTTGATCGTTGTGTCCACGACCATATCGACGCCGACGGCGATGCCGAACTCCTTGAGCGCGCTGATGGCGACGGTGCCGCCCTTCGTCGCGACGTTCGAGGCGACGGCGCCGAGGCCCGCGCCGAGACCGCCGCCCAGCGCGCCGAGGAGCGTCGCCTGGAGCAGGCCCTCGGTGAGCGGGTTGCCGTCGAAGGCGTTCGTGATGAGTGTGGTCGCCGCGCCGGAGATGGCGCCGACGATGGCGCCGCCGACGACGGTGGCCAGCATGCCCGAGCCGAGCACACCGCCGACCGCGCCGATGACCAGGGGCCCGAGCACGAGCGCCACGACCACGATGACGGCGATGATACAGACCCACTTGAGCACAGACTTCCAGCGGGGCTGCACCTTCGCCGCGGCCTTCTCGGCCTCTTCATGGATCTTGCCGTCCATGTCGGTGAAGGAGCCGCGCAGGCCGTCGCGCAGGGCGTTGGCGTTCGCCTCCATGCCCGTGGTGAGCTGCTGGGCGATGGCGCTGTAGCCCTGGGCGAGGCCATCGACGATCTGCTGGTAGCCGGTCTTCGCGCTCTCGACGGTGGCGGCGACGCCCTGGTCGTGGCCCGAGGTGACCTGCTGGAAGGTCTGGGCGGCCTGCTGGTCGAGGCCCTGGAGCTGGCTGACGAGCTGCGCCGCGGTCTCCCCGGCGACCTGGGCCGCGCCCGCGCCCGTGGCGTTGAGGCCCGCGACCGCGCCCTGGGCGGACTGCATGAGCCCGGCGACGGCGCCGTCTACGCCCGTCCTGATGGAGTCCTTGGCGAAGTCTAAGGTCTGCTGGAAGGAGGCGCCCGCCTCACCCAAGCTCGCCGCGAACTCCTCGGGGCCGGGGATCGTGGGGGTGCCCAGGGCCTCGGAGACCCGAGCCAAGGCGGCGTCGAGGTCGGTCAAGGCCGAGGTGATGCCGCCGTTGATGCCGCTGATCGCCTGGGCGGCCTGGCCCTGAATCCCGGCCTGGGCCTGAGACGCGGCGCCGTCCAAAGCCGCCATCTGGCTCGACTGGTGGGCGTCGAGCGCGCTGTTGCCCGACGCCAAGGAGGTGTCGATGGCGGTCATGAGCCCGGCGGCGGACTGGTTCGCGGCCTGGGTGGACGCCGCGGCGGACTGGTCGAGCTGGGCGACCATGGTGTTGTAGTGGGTCTCGAGCTGGTCGCGGGCGGCCTTGGCGGCGGCGGCGACACCCTCAAGATCCCGGGCCATGTTCGCCTTGGCGGCGTCGGCCTGCTTGATCGCCTCGTCCTGGAGCCCCTTCTGGTAGGCCTTGCCGACCTCGCGGGCCGCGTTCGCCCGGGCCTCACACTTGTTGTCGGTGACCGGGCCGTCGAGGAAGCTGTCGTCGCGGTTGATCTTCTGGCTGAGGTAGCCGCTGGCCTTGCCCTCGGCGCGGGCCAGGGCCTCGCCGCCGACCTGCACGCCGACGGCGCGGTACTTCTGGTCGGCGGAGGCGTAGGCGGCCTCGATGGCGGCGCGCTGGGCGGCTTCAGCGGCGTCGACCTGGCCCACGGCGGCGGACTTGTCGCCGAGCAGGGTGGCTTTCGCGCCTTCAGTAGACGCGGCGATGCTCGCCAAGGCGGCGCTGAGCTGGCCGGAGACCGAGGCCCGGCTGGACTCGGCCTGGGCGGCGATCTGGCCGCGGGCGGCGGAAACGGCGGCGGACACCGTGGCCTTCTGGGTCTCGGCGGCGGCGGCGACCTGGGCGCTGGCCTCCCCGGCGGCGCCCTGGATGCGCCCGGTGACCTCGTTCGCCATGCCCGCGAGGCCCGCGGAGTCGGCCTGGCGCGCGGAGAGGAAGCCAGCGGCGGCCTCAGCGTTCTGGGCGCGCATCTCGGCGAGGATGCCGTAGACCTGCTCGATGGCCTCGGGGGGGAGCTTGCTGGCGTCGATGCCGTTGGCCTCAAGGGAGATGTCTCCATAGGAGACATTGTCAACGGAGGCGACGGCGTCGGCGGGGTTCTCGCTGGCGCCGACGTTGAGGCCGGGGCCGACCGGCGCGGGCACGTCTACGACGGGCGTCTCGGGGACGGCCTCGGTGAGCCCGCTGGCGTCCTCTTCGCCGCCCTCGACCTCCGGGGCCTCCTCCTCACCGGGGCCCTCGTCCTCGGTGATCGCGCCGATCTCTTCAGCGCTCTTGTCGCCGTCGGCGGCGTTCTTGGTCTCCTCTTCAGTGCCTTCGGTCTGCGGGGTCTGGCTCTTGACGTCGGGCTCCATCTTGGTCTCGTCGCCCGGCGGAGGGCCCTCGCCCTCGCCGTCCCCGCCGCCGCCCGCAGCGTCGGTCTTGGTCGGATCAACGGTGTCGAGGCCGCCCTCGCCCTCCTCCTCACCCGCGCCGAGCTCAGGGCCTACGCCCTCGGGGCCGATGGGCCCACGAAGCTGCTCCTGCAGGAAGGAGTTGTCCTGCTCAAGCCCGCCGGGCAGGAGGTCGTAGTCCTGGTGGTGCTGCTGATCGTTGGCCTGAACGATCGGCGCCGCGCGGCGCCGAGAAGGTGAGGGCATGAGGGTACTCCTTGGCCCGTACTTTAGCGGGAGTCTCCGTAAATCAAAGCGAAAAAATGCCTGGAGGATCGCTGAGTTGCTGTGCCAATGCGCTCACAGCGATTGAGCGTAATTTGGCCTCGCCTGGGGCTGGGAGAGCGCGTCCTGGGCCGCGACTGCGCGGACCCGCGATGCGCTCAGACGCCAGCCATCCAGCTCCCGAGGGTCTCTTCGGCCTCGGTGACGCGGCGCACGGCCTCGGGCACGCCGAGGCGCTCCCACTGGGTGCGCGCGAGGGTGTACAGGGCGCGGGCCTTGTCCGGGCGGCGGAGCTTCTGGGCGCGCTCGGCGGCGAGCTCCATCGGGAAGGCGATGTCCTGCTCGGCGATCTCGCTCGTCTCGACGGCGCGGTGTACGCGGCGGTAGAGGCTCTCCCACTCGGCGTCGTCGGGGTGCATCGCCGCCAGGCGAAAGCCGTCGAGGAAGAAGCGTAAGGCGTGGCCGCCGCGGCGCTCGACGTCGGGGGCGATGTGCTCGAAGTGGCGCTGGGCCTCCTCGAACCGATCACGCCCCAAGAGCACCTGCCCGAGGTTGAGCTGGGGCACGAGCACCTTCGAGGAGCTGAGGCGACTGTAGAGGGAGATCGCCCGGCGGTAGGTCAGCTCGGCAAGATCGAGGCGGTTCTGGTAGCGGTGCAGCTCGCCGAGGTTGTTGAGGCACTCGGCCTCACCGAGCAGGTAGCCGACCCGGCGGAAGGAGCTGAGCGCGTCCTGGTAGAAGGTCTCGGCGACGTCGTACCGCTGGCGAGACACGGCGAGGCTGCCCAGGTCGAGGCGCACGCGGCCGACGGTGCGCCAGCTCCCCACGGCCTCGGCCATGGCCGTCGCCTCGTGGTAGTACTCCTCGGCCTCCTCCAGGCGGCCCATCGCGCGGGCGACGCGGCCGAGCTGTTTGGTGCAGCGGGCGACGCCGTCGGTGTCGTTGCGGTCGCGCAGGAGCTCCCGGGCGTCGGTGAAAGCCGACCAGGCGTCCTCCCAGGCCCCGGTGTCCAAGAGCGCGCGGCCCCGGAAGTAGAGGCCCCAGGGCAGGTGAACCCGCCAGCCGTAACGCCGGGCGTACTCGACGATCTTCTGGCTGTAACGAGTGATCTCTTGGATGAAGCCCCGCTCGATGCCGACCTCGGCGCGGGCGAGCCAGAGCAGGCCCCAGCGGGGATCGTCGTCGGCGGCGCCGACGGAGCGCAGGGCGTCCTCCCAGAGCTCCATGAGCCCGGCGGCCTCGTCGGGGCGGCCGGCGCGGAGGTGGGCCTCGACGGCCTCCCGCACGGGCTCGATGGCCTGCTCGGGCTCCCCGGCGCGCATGCGCAGCACGGCGACCCGGGCGCGGTCTTGCTCGCGGCCCCGGGACTGGAGCATCGCGGCGCAGGCGCGGCGCCAGCGGGCGGCGCGGTGGGCGCGCTCGGCGTCGAGCTCCAGGCCCTCCCGCAGCATGGCGTGCACGAAGGCGAAGCCGCCAGCCCGGCGCTCGATGACCGCCTCCTCCAAGAGCACATCCTCAAGGCGCGGGGGCAGCTCAAGCCCGGCGAAGGCGCAGGCCTCTTGCCAGTCCAGGCGCTCGACCTGGATGTCCCCCATCACCGCCGCGACCTCCAAGGCGAGGCGCGCGGTCTCCCCGCGGCGGGCGTGGAGGCGGTCCATCCGGGCGCTCCACCGGGCGTGGATGTGGGCGGGGAGCGCGTCCGCGGCGCCGTGGCGGAGGTGGTAACCGCCCTCTCCGGCGCGGAGGTAGTCACGTTTGGCCCACTCCCCGACGAGCTCGATGGCGAAGGCCGGGTTGCCCGCGGAGCGCCGCGCGACCTCGGCGGAGAGCGCGTCCTCCAGGTTCAGGAGGCTGTGGACCAGCTCGAAGCGCACGTCGACGGGCAAGGGGCCGACGCGCAGCTCCTCGATGAGCCCCCGGACACGCAGCTCCTCGACGGCGCGGGCGGCGTCGGGGGACTCGGCGAGATCCTCGTCGTTGGCGGTCATGACGATGACGACGCCGCAGGGGCCCGAGACGGAGCCCTCCAGGAGCGGCCGGATGAGCGCGAGGCTCGCCGCGCCCCACTGCACCTCGTCCAGGGCGATCACGACGGGGCGCACGACGCTGAGGTGCACCGTGGCGGTGAGCAAGGCGTGGTCGTGGAAGGCCGTGCGCTCGCCGTTGAGCGCCTCGGTGAGCAGGGCCGCGCTGAGCTTGCCCTCAAGCTCCTGGGCGCGGATCCACTCCGCGAGGCGGCGGCGCTGCTCGACGTCCGAGAGCGCCTGCACCCGGAGCCGCCGGGCCAAGGCGTCGGCGAAGGAGCGTGTGTCGCCCTGCTTGTGCTCCACCCGGAGCAACGAGGCCTGCCCCAAGGTGTAGGCCCGCTCGGCGAGCCAGCCCGCGAGGCGGCTCTTGCCGAAGCCCGAGGGCCCGCTCAGGAGCAGGCAGCGCACCCCGCCTTGGGCGACGACGGTGAGCAAGGAGGACCAGAGGCTGTCGCGCTCGGTCTCCCGGCCCAAGAGCGGGATGGGGCGCAGGCCGAAGAGGCCGAGGCCGACGGTGCGCACGAGCGGCGGGGCGCCACGGGGGCCGCGGCGGCGCCAGTCCACCGGGGCCGGCGGCACGACGATGGGCATGGGCTCGATGGCCACACCTTGGGGCGCCGAGGCGTGCTGGGGCCCGGGGCCGCGCTCGACCTCGTCGAGGAAGAAGGTGTGGGCCTCGGTCTCGCTGCCGATGAGGCTCTGCACGTCGTCCAGGGGCGGCACGAAGGTCGAGAAGTCGGGGTCGCCGAGCTGGGTGAGGGCCCAGGCGGCGTCGGCGGCGCAGGTGAAGCGCTCCTCGGCACGTTTGCGCAGGAGCCGGGAGATCCAGCGCTCCAGGCCCGCGGGCACGGCCATACGCGGCGCGAGGGGCGGCGGGTCGAGGAGCCAGTGCGCCCGGCGCAGGGCCTCCAGGCTGTCGCCTTGGAAGGGCGGGCGCCCGGAGACGAGGGTGACGGCGAGGCAGCCCAAGGCGTAGAGGTCGGTCCAGGGGCCGTGCTGGCGCAGATCGGAGGAGAACTGCTCCGGGGCCATGTACTCCGGCGTGCCCGCGGCGCGGCCCTGGATGGGCCCCTCACGCAAGGCGTGGGCGATGCCGAAGTCGGAGAGCTTGACGCCGGAGCTGGGGTCGTGGGCGCGCTCCAAGAGCACGTTCGCGGGCTTCACGTCGCGGTGGGTGACGCCCCGGGCGTGGGCGTGGGCCAAGGCGTCGAGCAGGCTCAGGAGCACCGAGCGGCAGGCGGACCACTCCAGGCGCCCGCAGACCGGGGAGAGCGAGCCGCCGCGGCAGTACTCCATCGCGAGGTAGGGGCTCCCGGCGACGAGGCGGCCCTCGGACATACGCTCGGCGATCTCGCTCACCCGGCCGTTCTCCAAGACGAGCACGATGTTCGGGTGGTCGAGGCTCGCGACGGAGCGCACCTCTTGGCGGAAGCTCTCCAGGACCTCGGGGCGGCGGGCGCCCTCCGCGGTCAAGACCTTCACGGCGATCTGCACGCCCTCTTGGCGGTGCCAGCCGGTCCACACCGCGCCGGAGCCGCCCTCGCCGCGCTGGCGCTCAAGGTCGAAGGGGCCGAGCGGGATCGGCGAGCCCTCCCGGGCCAGCTCGATGAGGCGGTCGTTCACCCGACGCAGGCCCTCGTCATCGGCGAGGCCGATAAACTGTGCGGCGGCGATCTCCAGCGAGCGCGCGGCCCGGGAGAGCTCCCGCACGTCGCGGACGGCGGCGCGGCACCACTCCCCGGAGAGCTCGGCGGCCCAGGCGAGGTCGCGGTCGATGAGCCGGGTGCCCTCCAGGAGCGCCGTGGCCCGCTGGTAGACCGACTCCCACTGCTCCCACTCCCGCTCGGCGGCGCAGCAGGGCAAGAGGAAGGTCAGCACGCAGCACAAGACGGCCCGGCGCACGCGCTCCTCAGCCTCGGCGGCGACCTGCTCAAAGAGCTCCTTCGCCTGCCGGGTGAGCCCGCGGCCCAAGAGCACGAGGCCGAGGTTCATCCGAGGCAGGAGCGCGTCGCCGGAGCCCACCTCGTCGAGCACGGTGATCGCCCGGCGGTACTGCTGCTCGGCGGTGCGCAGCTCGCCGCGCTGGCGGGAGATCTCGGCCAAGGCGTTGAGGAAGTGGGCCTCGCCGATGCGGTTGCCCATGCGCTCCATGAGCTCGAGGCCCTTGTTGAGCGCCAGCTCGGCCTCGCCGAGCTGCCCCTGGCTCAAGAAGATCGCGCCACGCCCGAGCAGGCTCGTCGCCTGGACAAAACGGTGCCCGACGCTCGCCGCGGCGGCCTCGGCGCTGGAGTAGACGGCGAGCGCCTCCTCGTTCTGGCCCCGGGAGCGCAGGCACTGGGCGAGGCGCCAGGCCGTGGACGAGATGATGTGCGGCTCATTCAGCGCGCTGCCGATCTCTTGGACCTCGCGGAGGATCTCCTCCATCTTGGCGCTGTTGCCCCGCCGCTCGGCGATGGTGGCCATGTCGAGGAGCAAGAACGCACGGAGCTGCTCCGCGCCGATGTCCAAGGCGATGTTCACGCCGCGCTGGAACATCGCCTCGGCCCGGTCGAGCTCGGCGAGCTCCATGTAGATCTGGGCGAGGCTCTTGAGGGTCTGGACGAGGCCGCGGTCCTCGGGGCGGCCGCTGGCGATCTCAAGCTGCAGGGCGCGCTCGGCGAGGCGCAGGCCCTCGTCCAGGCGGCTCCGGAGCCGGGCGAGGCGGGAGCGCTGGTTGAGCAGCTCGACGCGCTGGGGGTGGTCCTCGGCGAGCCCGATGCGGTCGGCGAGGCGCTCCTGGGCGAGGATCAGGCGCTCCCAGGAGCTGTACGCCCCGCCGATCCACCGGCGCTGGGCGGCCTCGGCCAAGGTCGCCATCGCGTCTTCGGGCTGGTCGCTCGCCAAGAGGTGCCAGGCGAGGCGCTCGGCGGCCAAAGAGGCGCCGTAGCGGGCGCGCAGGCCGTCGGCGCAGGCGGCGTGGTGGCTCCGGGCGCGCCCCGCGTTGGCCGCTCGGGCCAACATGCGGCGCCAGACGCGCTCGGTGACGAAGGCCCAGCCGCCCCGCCAAGGCTCGATGATGCCCGCCTGCTGGAGCTTCGTGAGGAGCTGCTGGCCGCTCGGCGTCACCCGCGGTCGGAGCGCGACCCACTCGGCCCCGGCGCAGCGCATGCCCAAGAAGGCGAGGCGCTCGACGAGGCGCTGGTCCTCCTCGACGGCGCGGTCCATGGCCGCGTCGAGGGCCTGGATGAGCGGGCCCCGGGTGACCGTGGGGCGCGCGCTCAGCGCGAGCTCCGCCGCGCCGCCCACGGGGCGAAGCAGCTCCCGGACCTGCTCCAGGTTGAGCGGCGGGCGGCTGATCTCGTACTCGTCGGGGCCCTCGGCGTCGGTGCGCAGGGTGAGCACGACGAGGATCGGCGTCGGCCGCTCGCTGTGGGACTGGATGAGCTGGACGACGAGGCTCACCGCGGCCTCGCTCCACTGCACGTCCTCGAGCACCAAAACGACCGGACGCTCGGCGGCGATCTTGCGCAAGAGCCGAACATGCAAGGTGTTTCGTTCGAGGCGCGGGACCGGCTGGTGACTTTCTTTGGGCCAGATCGTCGCCGCGAGATCCACCGCCTCGTCAGCGGCGCAGATGTTCAAGGCGACGCAACGTTCGGTGAGGGCGGCGGCCAGGGCGTCGCTGGACTCCGGCGCCGGGACGCCGAGGTGATCGGCCAGGGCCGAGCCGAGGCCGTCCGAGATGGACGGCGTGACGCTGTGGTGGGCCAGGATGAACGCCGAGCGCTCCTGCCGAGCCACGAATCCTTGGAGCCAGCGCACCACCAAGGTCTTGCCGCTGCCCTCGACGCCGTGGATGACCACGACACGAGTCCGCCCGTCGAGCGCCACTCGGTTGTTGGCGCTCAAAAGCTCGCTGCACGCAGCGTCGAGCCCTTCGGGGAAGGGGAGGCGGTTGGGGGGGCCGCGGGTCATGCGCCGCCTATCAAAGCATGACCGGCGGGGGGGTGGCAAGGGCGCCCCTAAGCCGACGGCCGCAGGAGGCCGAGGGCGTCCAGCCAGTCACCGAGCTCGGGGTCTGCGCGTTCGCGAAGCCGCGCCAGGAGCGGCCCACCCTTGACCCGAGGCCCTCTCCCGAGGCTCCGGGTGAGCCGGGCCCAGGCCGCGCGCCGCGGCAGGCTCCCGGGCGCCGCCAAGGCGGCGTTCAGCACGCAGAGCTGGAGCTGATCGACGGCCTCCCAGGGCCGCCAGCCGCCCCGGGCGGCGGCGTCGAGGTCGAGGCGGGCGAGCTCGTCCTGGCCGAGCAGGGCGAGCACCCAGGCCTTGAGGAGCAGGGCGCGGCGCTCAGCGAGGCTGTCGTCGACGCCACGGAGCACGTCGACGGCCTCCTGCAGCGTCGTGATGGCCTCGCCGTACTGGCCGCCCAGCGCCAGCACCTCGCCGCGCTGGAGGAGCGCCCTCCCCTGCAGCCCGGGCAGGCCCGCGGCGACGGCGGCCCGGCAGACGTCTACGACGGCGTCGTGGCCCTCCTCCAGGCGCCCGAGGGCCGTCAGCGACCGGGCGACGGCGAGGCCGCTCTCGACGATGAGCCGCTCCTTCTTGGACTCCTCCGCGACGCCCAGAGCGCGCTGGGCCGAGGCCAAGGCTCCGGCGTGCTCCCCGGAGGAGAGCTGGGCGTCCACCCAGCTCAGGGCGACCTCGACGATGTCGACGGGGTTGTGGGCGCCTTCAGCGAGCTCGCGGGCGCGGCTGAGCAGCTCCAGGGCCTCCATGAAGCGCCGCCGCCGCAGCAAGACCACGCCCATGAGCCGCAGCGCCGTCGGCATCTGCTCCGACCACTCGTGGCGGTAGCAGTGCATGAGCAGGCGCCGGGCCGGGGAGGCCAAGGTGTCCACCTCCTGCCGCGCCTCGGCGAGCCGCGCCCGGAGCATGAGCATTCCGCCCCACTCCGGGCCGCTGTCCGAGACGCCCATCGACGTGAGCGCCCCCAGATACAGCGAGAGCGCAGACTCCGCCGACTGCAGAGACCCCCCTCGGATCGCCCCGTGAATAAATCGTAAGAGATACGGGCAGGCCAGCGAGGGCTGCCCCGCCCGCAGGAGGTGGGTCGCCGCGCGCAGGCCGTCCTCACGCCGGGCCAAGAGCGCCGCCGCGCAGGCCTCGTGGAGCGCACGGCTGTCTCGCGCGGCCTCCCGCAGGAGCGCCTCCCGCAGCCCCGGGTGGGTGAAGGCCCAGCCCTGGGACGCGCTCTCGGCGAGCTGGTCCGTGAAGAGGCGCTGGGTGAGGGCCTCGGGGATGAGCACCCCGAGCCGCACGCAGGCGTCACGCCAGAGCTCGTCGTCCACGTCGGGGCCGAGGAGCGCGGCGAGCTGCAGCGCCACCCGCGCCCCGAAGGGCAGCCCCGCGACGAGGCGGTCCACACGGCCCGACCAGACCGAGAGGTGGTCGTCGGGCAGGCCCACCTCGGCCCCCGGCCCGAGGCTCAGCCCCGCCGCCGTCCAGACCTGCGGGGTGCGGCGCACACACTCCCGCAGCAGCTCCAGCATAAAAGCCGGGTGCCCCGCGGCGCGCTGGTTGAGCTGCTCCAAGAGCGCCGGCTCGACGGCGACGACGCTCTGGGCGAGCTCCGCGCAGGCCGCGGGCTCCAGGGGCCGCAGCACGACCTCGATGAGCCAGCCCAGGCGCTCCAGGCGCTCCAAAGCCACGGCCTCCCGGGGCCGCTCGGCGAGGAGGTCGGTCTGGGTGGTGATCACGAACAGGAGCGGCTTGGGGGACCGCATCGTCATCAGGAGCGTGTCTTCGAGGGTCAGGAGGCTCTGGAGCCCCCACTCCGCGGCGCTGATCACGACGATGACCGGGCCCCGGGTCGCGAGGCCGATGAGCGCGTCGCGGGCGGCGTCGCGGGCGCGGCGGGGCAGAATCGACGCCCGACCGGGCACCTCGACGCTCTCCTCCAGGCCCGCGGCGATGGACTCCAGGGCCCCCTCACGGTGCCCCTCGGCGCCGATCAGGCGCTCCACCCGGGCCCGTAGCGCGACGCCGCCGTGCTCGCTGTCGACGCCGACGAGGGCCCGCAGCGCCTCCATGAGCGCCGCCGGGCGCACCGGGCTGTGATCGACCCGCAGCGCCCAGGCCCCCGTGCGCCGGGAGAGCTCGGCGAGCAGCTCTTGCACGAGCCGGGCCTTGCCCACCCCCGCCGAGCCCGAGATGAGCAGCGCCGAGGTGTCGCGCCCGCGGAGCACGGCCTCGGCCCGGCTGAGGGTCAAGGCGAGCTCCTCGTCGCGGCCGACGAAGCGCGGCAGGCGCTCCAAGGCGAGGCCCGGCCCAAACCAGCGCTCCCAGGGGGAGGGCCCCCGCGGCGGCGGGTCGGGCGGGCCCCCGTCGGGCGCGGCGAGGAGGGCCGCCCAGGCCGAGGGGTGCTCACCGGCCTCCAGGGCCGCGCGCCAGCGCTCCCAGCCCTCCGTCGGCGGCGGACCCCAAGCGCGCATCATCTCGCCGAGCGCGCGCAGCTCGTCTTGTTGAGCGTTCGGGCCCTTGGCGCGGCTCGGGCAGAGGTCAAACCAGCGCACGAGGTCGGGCTCACCCTCGACGAGGGCGAGGTGCAGGCGACAGGACTTCACCGCGCCGAACACGCCCCCGGCCCCATGAATCGCCGCCAGCGCCGAGAGCGCGCCCCGAGCCGCCCGCGCCCAGCGCGTCGGCTCCAGGGGGGCGTAGCGGAATAACTGACCCTGGGTCATTTCTACCGCGGTCCAGGGCGCGCCCAGCGGCAGGCTGCGCCCAGGGAGGTCGGCGGTCATCTCCGCGGCGGCGCGGCTCACCACCCCGGCGTCGAGCAAGGTGACGAGGTTCGGGTGCAGGGTCTTGAGCGCCTTGGCGCGGTCCTCCCGCCAGGCGCGCCAGCGCGCCGCGTTCGTTTGGGTGGGCGAGGCGACGATCAGCGCGACCCCGGTGCGACGGTCTCGGGCGCCCCAGCCGGTGACGCCGTCCTCGGAGCCGACGGAGCCGGTGAGGTCGAGGCCCCCGAGCGGCACCGGCATGCCCGCCGCCGCGGCCTCGCGCAGCCGGGCGCCGAGGGCGCGCACCCCGTCGGCGTCTTTGAGCGCGACGCGCTGCTCCAGGGCGATCTCCCACAACCTCGGCGCCATCGCCCGCAGCCGGGGGAGCTCTTGGGCGTAGGCGCGGTCCCCGGCGAGCTGCGCGGTGTAGGCGATGTCGGGCTCGGCGAGGCGGGACTGGGCGAGGAGCGCCGTCGCCCGCTCGTACTGCGCGTCGACGGCGTCGGCGTCCCGCTCAGAGACGGCCATCGCCATGAGCAGCATATGCGCCGCCGCCAACACCCCGGCCCGGCCTCGGCTCGCGGCCTGGGCGCGCACCCCCTCGACGAGGGGCCTCGCCCGCACCATGTCGCCGAGGTCTACATAGAGCAGCGCCAGGTTGAGCCGGGGCGTGATGGTCTCCGGCGACCGGATGGACTCCATCACCCGCAGCGCCCGGAGGTATGCCTGCTCGGCCTGCTCGACGTCCCCGCTCGCGCGCAGGATGTCGCCCAGGGTGTTGTGGCAGAGCGCCAGGCCGTCCCGGCGGCCCACCAGCACCATCAACGCCTCGGCGCTGCGCACGAGGCGCTTCGCCTCGTCGAGCTGCCCCAGGCCCCAGCGCGCCACGGCCTCTCCGCGCAGGCTCACGGCGAGGCCGTAACGGTAGGAGGCCTCCCGGGCGATTCGGGCGGAGGCCGAGAACGCCTGGAGCGCCTCCTTCACCCGCCCTTGCTGCCGCCGGGCCCGGCCCAACAAGGACAAGGTCAAGGCGTGGCGGCGTGGTCGCCCGAGGTGGACCTCGTGGGTGAGGGCCTCCTCAAAGAGCGCCTCGGAGACGGACTCTTGGCCCCTTCGCCCGGCGACGGCGGCGCGGTCGTGCAGGCAGTCGGCCACCCCCGCGGCGCTGCCCAGCGCCCGAAAACGCTCCTCGGCGCTGCGCAGGAGCGACTCGGCCCGATCCAGGGCGCTGGCCTCATAGGCGACCTGCCCCAAGGCGCGCAGGGCGTGGGCGAGGAGCTCGGGATCCTCCGCGCGGCCCGCGCAGGCCACGGCGGTCTCCCCGAGGCGCAGGGCCTCGTCGAGGCGACCCCGCTGCCGCAGGAGCCGCACGCGCTCCAGCTTCACGGCGAGGCGGTGGGGGTCGTTGTCGTGGAGCCCCAAGATGTCCACGAGCTGCCCCGCCCGGGCGACCAAGGCGCTGGCGACGTCGAGGTGCCCCGCCTCTCGGGCCATCGCGATCGCCGCGGTGAGGGCGTGCAGGGCGCCGACCTCGTCCTTGGCGTTGAGCAGGTGCAGGGCCACCCGGCGGGCGTCCAGGACCGGGCCGTAGCGCTCGACCAACATCGCCGCGACCTCGGCGCTGCGGCGCTCCATGCTGCCCTCGTCGCGGAGCACCTGGAGCAGCGCCTCACGCGCCTCCGGCCAGCGGAGCGTCCAGGTCCCCTCGTGGGGGCTGATGTCGTCGGCGGCGAGCAGCGCGCCGAGGCCGGAGTGCTCCGGGAGCGGGACCACGCCCCCGGAGATGAGCGCCCACTCCTGGGCCGTCACGCTCTGATCGAGGACCATGAAGCGGTCGAAGGACGCCCGCTCCTCGTCGTTGAGGGCCGCCCGGACGCTGAGCGCCCGGCGAATGGCGTCCTCACGCAGCGCGGGGTTCGTCTCGGGCAAGGTCACCCGGCGCACCACCGCGCCGGCCGCGGTGAGGCGCTCGTGCACCTCCTGCATGCTCAGCTCACCCTCGACGCTCAGGAGCCGCTCGACGCCGGGGGAGACCACCAAGGGCGCGAACCACATGACGAGCTCAAGGCCCTGGGGCAGGCCCTCGTCGTGGCTCCAATCCTCCAGGAGCTGCACGACCTCCTGGGCTTGCTCCGCCCGGCCCACAAAGAGCAGCAGCCGCGACTCCGCGGCGAAGGCCGAGAGCAGGCGCCTAGAGATCGCCGCGCGCTCCTCACCTTCGGGGGCGAAGCTCCCCGGCATCGGCCAGAACGCGGCCGCGAGCGCCTCGGCCTCCCCCTCCCCTGTGAGCCCCAAGGCCCCCAGCCGCTCCCGCAGGGCCTCCACCAGGGGCTCGCCCCGGGCGCCCTCGACCCCGAGCGCGCGGCAGAAGGTCCCGTACAGGCCGTCCCCCGGCGTGGGGATCGCCGAGAAACGCACGACGAGCGCACGAATGGCGGCGCTCTCGCTCAGCGCCTCCGCGAGCTGCGCACGCGACCAGCAGGAGAAGGCGTAGATCGTGTCCGCCCGCACCAGCGTCACCCGGAGCGCCGCCCCAGCGTTGGGCTTGGGGGGCTGGTGGTCCGGGGTCGTGGCGCCGGATTCGCTCACGGACGCTCACCTGGGGCGGAGTTGTTGGAAGCTGCGTACACAGAGTCTCCCGCGATCATCATAATGAAGTTGAAACCCCCGGTGCGCTCCATGACGAGAATCCCCCACCTAACTTCGCCACTCACCAGTATCTTCCTGGCGGCTTGCCTGCCTGAACTTGGAGCGCCCGACGCGACGGGCGCGCTGCAGGCTGGCGCCTGGACCTTCACGATCGCCGAGGTGCTCGACGACGAGTGCGGCTATGAGCCCTCGACGGGGGACACCCTCGACGCCGAGCTCACCCCAGACGGCGCCGCGCTCACCCTGCGCCTGGGCGACGCCGAGCCGCGCACGCTCTTGCGCGACGGCCCCCAGCTCACCGGCCAGTGGACCGAAGAGGAGCAGCTCCTGGCGAGCTGCCTCTACACCGTCTCCGGCCAAGACGCCGGGGAGGTCTACGAGCCGACCCACCTGAGCCTCACCGTCTCCGCCACGGAGTCGCTCTCCGGCGACTGCAGCGCGCTCAACCCCATCGGATTTCCCTGCGCTTGGGCCGTGGTCTACGACGGCCGCGCCAACCCTTAAGGAGCCATGATGACCCCGACCCGCACCTTCGCCCTGCTCGCGGCGCTCCTCGCCGTCGGCTGCAAGACCCCCGAGACCAACGTCGAGACCGGCCTGGAGCCCCCAGACGAGGAGCCCATCGACGCCGACGGCGACGGCACCCCCGCTGAAGAGGACTGCGACGACGAAGACGCCGCGGTGAACCCCGCCGCTGAGGAGACCTGCGACGGACGCGACAACAACTGCGACGGCGCCGTCGATGAGGGCACGCTCACGACCGTCTACACCGACGCCGACGGCGACACCTACGGCGACGACAGCACCGCCAGCGAGGCCTGCGCCCCGACCGACGGCCAGGCGCTCGTCGGCGGGGACTGCGACGACGCCGACCCGGCCTACAACCCCGGGGCGTCCGAGGACGACTGCGCCGACCCCAACGACTACAACTGCGACGGCTCCACGGGCTACGCCGACGCCGACGCCGACGGCTACGCCGCCTGTGAGGACTGCGACGACGCCGACCCCGCCGTGAGCCCCGCCGCCACCGAGGTCTGCGACGACCGCGACAATAACTGCGACAACCTCACGGACGAGAACGTCACCGAGACCTGGTGGCAAGACAAGGACGGCGACCTCTACGGCGACCCCGACTTCGCCTACATCGGCTGCGCCCAGCCCGAGGGCTACACCGACAACGTCGCCGACTGCGACGACGATGAGAGCGGCGTGAACCCCGACGCCGATGAGCTCTGCGACGGGATCGACAACGACTGCGATGGGGTCATCGACGGGCCCGACGCCCTCGACCCCTCGACCTACTACACCGACGCCGACGGCGACGGCCACGGCGACGCGACGGCGACGGTCACGGGCTGTGAGGCCCCGAGCGGCGCCGTCACCCTGAGCGACGACTGCGACGACGGAGACGGCGCGGTCTACCCCGGCGCCGCTGAAGCATGTGACAACGCAGACAACGACTGCGACAGCGAGGCGGACGAGGAGGTCTGCGACTGCAGCTTCACCAGCTACGGCGGCCACGAGTACCTGTTCTGCGTCGAGAGCCTCGCCTGGGCCGACGCCTACGCGGCCTGCGTCGATTACGGCTACGACCTCGTCGCCATCAACGACGCCGCCGAGGACGCCTGGCTCTGGTCAACGGCCTACGCCCTCACCGACGCCGACTGGTGGATCGGCCTCAACGACCACACGAGCGAGGGCACCTTCGTCTGGACCAACGGCGAGGCCACGAGCTACACCGGCTGGGCGGGCGGTGAGCCCAACAACAGCTACCACGACGGCAGCCCCGAGAACTGCGTGCACATCGGCTGGTACGCCCCGACGAGCCAGTGGAACGACTACGGCTGCGCCGCGGGGAACTACTTCATCTGTGAGGGCTGAAGCGTCGCCTCAATCGCTGAGCGTGTTCAGTGAACAAGTTCATTGAACACGCAGACTCAGCGCCGGAGTCGCGCCCAGGCCGCCTGCAGCTCATCGGGGTGAAACCAGGCCGGGTACAGCGCGAGCATCGCCCAAGGGAAGATGCCGAGCTGCATCGTCGCCGCGATCCCCAGGTGCAGCAGCACGCCGACGAACACCCAGACGTGTAAGAGCCGGAGCCGCTTCGCCCAGGCGCGCAGGCGGCCCGGCTGGCCGTCGGTCATGCGGTAGTGCATGAGCACGAGCATGAGCGGCGCGGAGTTCTCCCAGAGGTGGGTCGTCGCCGTGGCGAGGCTCGTGAGCGGCCACACCGACGAGAGCCACTCGAAGCTGTGCCGGGCGATGTGGGGATCCTGCAGGATGATGTAGAGGGCGTGGTAGCCGCCGAAGGGCGTCCAGGTGAGCGCGGTCTTCTGCACCCCGGCCATCCAGTACATCACGACGATCTGGAGGATGATGAGGTGCCGCGGCCAAGCCGGGACCGCCTGGTCATCCCCCACGAAGCTCCCCGTGCGGCGCCAGGCGTCGAAAGACAAGGCGTCGCCGCAGCGTGAGAACAGCAGGATGAACATCACGTCGCGCATCATGAGGTCGATGCCGCGGTCGCCGAGCGGCAAGATCTGCGCGAGCTGGGCGTAGGCCAAGAGCGTGATGAGCCCGGTGAGCCGGGTGAACAGCCCCAAGGCCCAGGCCAAGGAGCCGAAGAGGGTGACCGCGTGGAGCGCCACCGCCGTCGCCTCCGTCGGCGGGAAGAGGCGGTAGACCTCGGGCACCGGGTCGCGGTTGAGCAGGTTCGACGGGAAACCCCCGGCCTCGGGCGGCGCCCAGAGCGTCGAGACGAGGTCCAGGCGCCAGGCATCCACAAGATCCCAGCAGAGCACGAGGCCCAAGAGCAGGCGCACGAGGGCGAGCGCCGTCGCGGGCTCCTTGTGGTCCCAGAGCGACACCCACCAGCGCCAAAGCCGCCCGGTCATGGCCCCTCCTCGCCGCGCTTCACGACCCGCACGAGGCGGACTTCAGCCTTGGGGTCGGGCTCCTGGCCCGGGGTCACGACGTGGGTGCGGATCATCTTCACCCGCACCCGCGTGGCGTCCGGCCAGTCCTCAAAGGCGTGGCGGGCCACCCAGCGGGCGAAGCTCTCGTACGAGGGCCGCACCTTGGAGGCGTTGTCGTCGTAGACGCCGCGCACCCGGCGGAAGGTGAGCTGGGGCTCAAGGTAGGTGTGCTCGGGGTCGAGGGCCCGGTAGACCACCTGAAACTCCCCGTCGCGCTCGACCTCAATCACGAGGCGGTGGGGGTGGGTGTTCGGGTAGGTGAACAGGCCCCAGCCTTGGCCGGTCCCGGTGATCCGCATGAGCGGCCGGAAGGGCTTGATCACCGCGCTGCGCAGCTCGCTCGTCACGACGGAGCTCTCGATGGCGATCTCCGTGAGCTGGGCGCGGTTGGTCGTGACGCCAAAGCCGCTGAGCAGGCGCACCCAGCCGTTGAGCTCCTCGACGGCGATCGGGTTTGACAGCGCCTTCGCCGTGGTGGGGGACGGGGGCAGCGGAGAGGCCGCCACGCCGTGCACAAAGACCACGACCGCGAGGAGCGCAGCACGCAGCGTTGGGACACGATCTTCGGGGGGACTAGACATGCGCGATAAGGGTAGCGCAGCGCGGCAGGCGGAGGTAGCCTGCGCCCATGTGGTTGTGGCTCCTCGCCTGCGCCGGATCATCCGATCCCCTCGTCCTCACCCCGGTCGTAGACGCCGCGAGGCTCACGATTGAAGGCCCTGAAGGCGCGCTCATCGGCGGGGTGTACAACCTGGGGCCCCTCGACGGCGCCCCGGGCGACGAGCTGGGCCTCGCGGTGAGCCGGGGCACGACGCTGAGCGACGGCGCGGACCTCTACATCTTCTCCGGCGGGCGGGAGGGCGCGCTCACCCTCGACGACGCCGATCAGGTCATCGTCAACGACGAGGGCGCCTGGTGGATCGTCGATGGCGGCCAGTGTACGCCGGAGGGCGCCGCGGGGCATCGTAACGCCGTGGGCCTGGGCGACCTCGACGGCGACGGCCTCGGCGAGCTGATGTTGGCCTTCGGGGATGACGCTGGGGAGGGCGTCGTCTACCTCTTGACCGGCGCCCAGCGCGCCGCGTCGCGGGAGACCCCCCTCTCCACCGCCGAGCTCGTGCTCTTTGGCCCCGGCGACACCTTCGCGCTGGGCACGGACCTCGCCGTCGGCGACTACGACGGGGACGGCCTCAAGGACGTCGTGATCGGGGCCCCGGTCACGGCGAGCCCGGAGCGCGCCGGGGAGATCGCGGTGGTGTACGGCTTCCTCATGGCCAGCGCCCGGGGCGGCCGCCGCGTGCTGGAGCTGGGCGGCGTGGGCTGGAGCACGGTGACCGGCGAGCTCTCCGGGGAGCGGGTGCTCTCTGTCGGCGACGTCGATCGGGACGACCGCGACGACCTCGCCATCTTGGCGCCGGGCTGCGCGTCGGGGCTGCCGGGCCGGGTGCTCGTCGTCTCGGGGGCGGCGCTCCCCCGGGTGGGCCGCAATGAGCGCCTGCTCGTCGCCGCGACCTACCAGAGCGGCGCCGTGCTGCGCGGAAACCTCCAGCGCCTCCCCGACCTGGACGGCGTCGGCCAAGATGAGCTCATCGTCGGCGGCGACACCGACGAGCACGGCGATCGGGTCCTCGTGTTCTCCGGCGAGGATCTCCTGAGCGCGCCGAGCCTGCGCCCCAAGACGAGCTTCCAGATCGGCGCAAACTCCCGGTCCCAGCTCACGACCCGGCGCCTGCCCGGGGGTGAGGTCGAGCTGGTGTCCCACGACGGCGACCAGCTCGTGCGGGTGCGTGACCCCGAGCGCGCCGTCGGCTGGCACAAGGTCGAGGGCTGGGCGCCGCCTTGCCTCGTGGACGACCGACCGGACCGCCACCGGCTCCTCGACGCCGTAGATCACGACGGCGACGGCCTCTCCGAGCTCGTCACCGTCGAGCCGCTCTGGCCCACCTGCGACGAAGACAGCCTCAACCGCGGACTCGTCATCGTCTGGTGAGGGGCGCGGGTGCCCACGAAATGTCGTGGCTTCGCGGGGGATGCTCACGACGGATCGTGGCGGATCGTGGTGGAGCCCGCCCCGGCGTGGCGCTGAGGCGCGGGCGCGGCCTTGGCACGGAGCTTGCTCAAGGCGGTGCGAGGCGCCACGACCCTGGCGCCGCGACAACCCTCCGCCGGGAGCCTGACGATGCGCCGAGTGGTCGTGCCTGTGTCCGCGCTGTGTGTGCTGCTCACCGCCTGCGCCGGGGAGGCGGAGCCGGAGCAAGACGGCGCCCGCACCCTCGTCATTGGCGCCTACACCACGCCCCGAGAGGTGATGAACGATCACCTCATCCCCAAGTTCCAGGAGGCCTGGCTGGCGAAGACCGGGGAGCGGGTCGAGTTTGAGACCTCGTTCCAGGCCTCGGGCAGCCAGGCCCGCGCCATCGCCGGGGGCTTCGAGGCCGACGTGGCCTGGCTCTCCTTGGAGCCCGACGTGCAGACCCTCGTGGACGCCGGGCTCATCACCCGCGACTGGCGGGCCACCCCCACGAAGGGCGTCGTCTCCTCCTCCGTCGTCGTGATCGGCGTGCGGCCGGGCAACCCCAAGGGTGTCACGGACTGGGCCGACCTCGGGAAGCCGGGCATCGAGGTGCTCACCCCGAACGTGCGCACCAGCGGCGGCGCGATGTGGAACGTGCTCGGCGTCGTCGGCGCCGCCCGCCGGGGCCACGTCGGCGCGGACACGAGCGAGGCCCACGCCGAGGCCGTGCTCGCGGGGGTGCTGCAGAACGTGCGGGTGATGGACAAGGGCGCCCGGGACTCGATGATCTCCTTCGAGAAGGGCATCGGCGACGCCATCATCTCCTACGAGAACGAGCTCGTCGTCGCCGCCTTGGCCGGGCAGAAGCTCGACACGGTGATCCCCAAGTCGACGGTCATCATTCAGAACCCCGCCGCCGTCATTGACGTCTACGCCCAGCGCCACGGCGTCACCGACCTCGCCGACGCCTTCGTGGCCTTCCTCACCGAGCCCGCCCAGCAGGCGGCCTTGGCCCGCTACGGCCTGCGCCCCGTGGTGGACGGCGTGCCCGTCGAAGGTTTCCCGCCGCTCGGCGACACCTTCACCGCCGCGGATCTCGGCGGCTGGGCCACGCTCAAGACGACGGTGTTTGAGGACGGCGCGCTGTACGACCGCGCCTTGACCCGCGCCCAGAGCGGCGCCGCCGGTCAGGCCCCGTGAGCGCGTCCCGGGCCGTCTGGGCGCCGCGGCTGATGCGGGGCTCCTTCGGGGTGTGGATCTGCGCCCTGGTCGCCTTGCCGATGATCGCCGTGATCGCCCGGGCCGCCGAGGGTGGGCTCGGCGGCGCCTGGGAGGCCATCACCCGGCCCGCGGCGGCCCACGCCTTGGGCTTGTCCTTTGGCCTCAGCCTGCTCGTCGTGGGGATCGACCTCGTGTTTGGCCTCGCGACGGCCTGGGCGCTTGTGCGCTGGGAGATCCCCGGGCGCCGCCTCGTGAACGCGCTCGTGGACCTGCCCTTCGCCGTGCCCACCCTCGTCGCGGGCATCCTGCTCGTGGTGATGTTGGGGCCCCAGTCCACCTTGGGCGGGGCCCTCGCCGACGTCGGCGTGGACGTGATCTACGCCTGGCCCGGCATGGTGCTCGCGCTCTGCTTCGTGACCTTGCCCTTCGTGGTGCGCGCCGTCGAGCCCGTCCTGGAGGAGCTTGACCCCGCCGAGGAGGAGGCCGCCCGCACCTTAGGCGCCAGCGAGGCGCTCATCGTGCGGCAGGTGCTCTTGCCGCCGCTCTTCCCGGCCTTGGCCGTGGGCGCCGGGCAGAGCTTCGCCCGGGCCATCGGCGAGTTCGGCGCGATGGCGGTGCTCTCGGGCAACGTGCCCCGGGAGACCTTGGTCGGCAGCGTCTACGTCTTGGGTGAGGTCGAGGCCGGAGACAGCGTCGAGGCCGCGGCGGTCAGCGTGGTGCTGCTCGTCGTCTCTATCATCGCCCAGCTCGTCGTGAGCCGGGTGAACCAGCCTTGGGGGCGCTCATGACGCCACGTCGTCGCACCACCCCGCGGGGCGTCGGCCTCGTCGTCACCGCGGCCGCGCTCTTGTGGGTCGTGGGCCTCGTCGGTGTGCCCCTGGGCGCGCTGCTCTTCGCCGTCGCCTCCGAGCCCGCCCGGGTCGTCTCCGAGCTCGTTGAGCAAGGCGGCTTAGACGCCTTGGGGCGCTCCGTCGGGCTCGCGGTCTTCGCCGTGCTCGTCAGCGGCGTCACCGGCACCATCGGCGGCATCGTGCTCGCCCGGCAGCGCTTCTGGGGCCGCGCCGCCCTCGACGTGGCCGTGGACCTCCCCCTCGCCGTGAGCCCGGTGATCGTCGGCCTCGCCTTCGTCATCCTCTACGGCCGCGGCGGCTGGCTGGAGCCCCTGGCGACGGCGATGGGCGTGAAGGTGCTCTTCGCGACGCCGGGCCTGCTCCTGGCGACGGTCTTCGTGTGCCTGCCCTTCTTTGTGCGAGAGGTGGCCTTGGTGCTGGAGGAGGTCGGCACGAGCGAAGAGGACGCCGCCCGCACCTTAGGCGCGAGCGAGTGGCAGGTGTTCATGTGGGTGACCTTGCCCCAGCTCCGCGGCGCCCTGCGCGTCGGCACGCTCTTGACCGTGGCCCGGGCGCTCGGGGAGTTCGGCGCGGTGCTCGTGCTCGGCGGCGCCATCGAGGGCCGCACCCAGACCGCCACGACCTTCGTTCACACCATGATGGAGGAGCGACACGACGCCGGGGCCTTCGGCATGTCGCTCATCCTCGCCGCGATGACCGCGCTGCTCGTCCAGGCTTTGCCGACGGGCGCCCGCACCAAACACTGACCCAGGTCTAGGCCTGAACCGCGCTCCGAGGTGAACCATGGGCATCGTCGCCAAGAACCTGCACAAACAGTTCGGTGAGACGCGGGTGATCCGCGGGGTGAGCCTCAGCGTCGAGCCCGGGGAGATGGTCTCGCTTCTCGGGCCCTCGGGCGGCGGAAAGAGCACGGTCCTGCGGATCCTCGCGGGGCTGGAGCGCGCCGACGCCGGCGAGGTGTGGCTCGACGGGCAGCGTGTGGACCACCTCGACGCGGCCTCACGCGGCGTCGGCTTCGTGTTCCAGCACTACGCCTTGTTCCGGCACATGCGCGTCGTGGACAACGTCGCGTTCGGGCTCAAGGTGCGGAAGGTCAACCCCGACGAGGCGCGGCGGCGCGCGGAGGCCCTGCTCGCGCGGGTCGGCCTCGGCGGGCTCAGCGAGCGCTGGCCAGACGAGCTCTCCGGCGGTCAGCGCCAGCGGGTGGCCTTGGCCCGGGCCCTGGCCCCGGCGCCTCGGGTGCTGCTCCTGGACGAGCCCTTCGGGGCCCTCGACGCCCGGGTGCGCGCCGACCTGCGGGAGTGGCTGCGCCGCCTGCACGACGAGGTGGGCGCCACGACGGTGCTCGTCACCCACGACCAGGAGGAGGCGCTCTCTGTGTCGGATCGGGTCGTGCTCGTGCGGGACGGCCTCATCGAGCAAGACGGCAGCCCGGCGGAGATCGTGGACAGCCCCCGGACGGAGTTCGTCGCGCGTTTTGTCGGGGAGGTGAACGTCGTCGAGGGCGTCGTCGACGCCGAGGGCCTGCTCGTGGCGGGGGGCTTACGCCTGCGTGTGCCGGGCGCGGTGAAGGCCGGGACCCGGCTGCGCGCCGTGCTCCGTTCCCATGAGCTGCAGGTCTTGGCCGACCCCGCCGGGCGCGGCGTGGTGCGCCGAGTGGTGCCCCTGGACGATCGTGCCCGCGTCGAGCTCACCTTGGACGGCGCCTCTCTCGTGGCGCGTGTGCCCCGGGCCGAGGCCCAGGCGCTCCATGTGGGCAGCGCCGTCGGCGTCGCCTCGCAGGGCCCCGCGCGTGTATGGGCCATCGAGGCCTGAGCCCGGATACGTTCCTCCAACCCTCTGCCCGGAGCGGCTATGGATCCTCGCTGGAGCGCGTCGCCCTGGACGTCCCTCTTGCTCAACACCTGGCGACAGGTCTCGGAGCACCTCGACATCGCGGCCTGCCTCGACGAGCTGGCCCCCGGCCTGACCGCGGGGCTGCCGCTGCGCCGGATCTGGGTGCGCCGCCTGGACCCCCAGCACGCCTGGTTAGAGACCGCGGCGGTGTCCCCCTGGGATCGGGGCCTCGGCGAGCTGCCCGCGCGCCGGGCCTTAGACGCCGAGGAGCTGCGCCTGGTGAGCGCCTGGGTGAGCCGTGGGCGCGTCGAGGCCCTCTCCCCGCGCCTCGCCGGGGTGGTCTCGCCCCAGCGGCCCCGGGGCGGGGTGACCTTGGCCGGTGGGCTCGTCGACGCCCAGAAGCCCGTCGGGGTGGTGCTGTTTGAGGGCGGTGAGGCCCTCTCGGCGCAGACGGAGCTGCTCACGGCCCTGCTCGCGCCGCTGCTCGTGGCCTTGCGGAACGACCAGCGGGTGCACGAGCTCGCGCGGCTGCGTGAGGCCGTCGAGGCCGAGAACCGCGCCCTGCTCTCCCGCCTGGCCCGCGACGGCGTCGCCGGGGCCGTGGTCGGCGCCGACGCCGGGATGCGGGAGGTCATGGCCCGGGTCCAGCGCGTGAGCCAGACCGACGCCCCGGTGCTCATCCTCGGGGAGACCGGCACAGGCAAAGAGCTCGTCGCCCGTGAGGTCCACGCCCGCAGCGCCCGGGCCCAGGGCCCCTTCCTCAAGGTGAACTGCGGTGGCATCCCGCCGGAGCTCATCGACAGCGAGCTCTTCGGCCACGAGCGCGGCAGCTTCACCGGCGCGGTCTCCGAGCGCCGCGGCTGGTTCGAGCGCGCCGACGGCGGCACCCTCTTCTTGGACGAGATCGGCGAGCTGCCCCCGGCCGCCCAGGTGCGGCTCTTGCGGGTGCTCCAGGACGGCACCTTTGAGCGTGTGGGCGGCCAGCGGCCCCTGCACGCCGACGTGCGTATCCTCGCCGCTACCCACCGCGACCTCGGCCTCATGGTGTCCGAGGGGCGCTTCCGTGAGGATCTCTGGTACCGGATCGGCGTGTTCCCCCTGCGGCTCCCGCCGCTGCGGGAGCGCCTCGGCGACCTGCCGGCCTTGGTCGCCACCTTCGCCGGGCGCGCCGGGCAGCGGCTCTTCGGCCGCCCCCTCGCCGCCACCTCGGAGGACCTCAACCTGCTCGGCGCCTACCACTGGCCGGGCAACGTGCGGGAGCTCGGCGCCGTGGTCGAGCGCGCGGCGATCCTCGGCGACGGCCACGGCCTCGACGTGCGCGGGGCCCTCGGCGTGCAGGCCGACGCGGCGCCGGGGCGCCTGGGGCGACCGGCGCTCGACCCGACGCTCCCCCACCGTGAGCCGCCGACCAAGAGCCCAGCGGGGCCAGCCTCGCTGGAGGAGGTGAACCGCCGGGCGATTCAGGAGGCGCTGCGCGCGTCCGCGGGGCGAATCGAGGGCCGGGGCGGGGCCGCGGGGCGCCTGGGGCTCTCGCCGTCCACCCTGCGCTCACGCATGAAGCGCCTCAACATTGAGTGGGACTCGTTTCGGCCCGTCTAACGGACAGCGGATGAGCGGCGACCTCTGCGACTCCGCGATCCGTCGGTCACTTTTGGGCGCCCCACCACGCTATGGCTCCGGGGCCATGAGCAGCCCACACGACGCCTTCTTCAAGAGCCTGTTCAGCGACACCGCCGAGCTGGTCCATCTGCTTCGAGACCTCCTCCACCCCGAGGTCGTGCGACTCCTCGATCTCGACGCGGTGGAGCCGCTCCCCACCGAGGTCGTGCGGGAGTCTCTGCGCATCGGCCTGAGCGACCTTCGGTTCCACGTTCCGTGGCGGGCGGGCGGCCACCTCGCGCTGCGTGTGCTCCTTGAGCACCAGTCCACCGTCGATCCCGCCATGCCGCTGCGCGCGCTGCGGTACATCCTCGACGTGTGGAGCACGCCCCCACGCACCGACCACAAGCTGCCCGTCGCCCTGACGCTGATCCTCTTCCATGGTCCACGCCCTTGGAGCGCCGCGCGCGCCTTGAGCGAGCTCTACGACGCCCCGCCCGGGGCCTTGCCCTTCCTCGCGCCTTACCTCCCCGAGCTGCGCCTGCGCCTCATCGACCTCGCCGCGACCGACGAAGACGCCATCCCAGGCCAGGGCGCGGGCAAGCTCGGCCTTCTGCTGATGCGAGACGCCCACAAGCCCGACCTCTGGCCCACGCTTCACCGCCGCGTGGACCTCTGGGTCGAAGGGTACCGCCAGCATGGCCCCTCGACGATGGCCAAGACCTTACGGTACATTTATGAGGTCACTGACCCTGAGCTCCCCGCGGAGCTCAAGGCGAAGCTGATCTCCCTCGTCCACCCCAAAGATCAGGAGGTGCTGATGTCCGCCGCAGAGCGACTTCGACAAGAAGGGCGCGTTGAAGGGCGCATTGAGGGGCGCATTGAAGGTGAGCTCCGCGCCAAGCGCGAGTTCACGCTCAAGATGCTCACGCGGCGCTTCGGCCCCTCGTCCGACGCCGTCGCCGCGCGGGTCATGGCCGCCGACCTCGACACCCTAGAGCGCCTCACCGACGGCCTCCTCTCGGCGCCATCCCTCGACGCGCTCCTGGCGAGCGCAGGCTGAGCCCTCGCCCCCTCACTCCTGGGGAAAGAGCACCGCGTCGGCGTCGGGCAGGCGCTGGCCCTTGAGCTCGGCGAGCACCTCGTGGGGCGTGTGGAACCACCGGAGGTGCTCAAAGTCGGCGGTCATGGGGAGCTCGTCCTCCAAGGTGAGCCCCGGCGCGGCCGCCACGGCCTCGTCTACGATGCGCCGCGCCTGGCGGAGGTAGTCCTCCAAGACCCACTCGGGCTCCGTCGCGTGGCGGGAGCGGAACTGGAGCTTGCCGCCGCGGTAGCTGAGGTCGTGGAGGCTCATCGCCGCGCCCGGGCGCCCGGCGCGGTGCCGCCATTGGCCGGTCTTGGGGCAGAAGCGGTAGTGCGGCACGAGCTTCCAGCCCTCGTCCGCCACAAACCGCACGGCCTGGATCAAGAAGTCGAAGACGGCCTCAGAGATGAAGTAGTTGAAGTTCACCCGCACCCAGCCGGGCTTGATGCCCTCGCAGCCGCGCAGGATCTCCCGCTCAAACTCCCGTGAGGTCTCCAGATCGATGCCCAACAGCCGGTGGCCGTAGGGCCCTGCGCAGGAGCAGCCGCCCCGGGCCTGCACGCCGAACAGGTCGTTGAGCAAGGCCACGACGAGGTTGTGGTGCAGGTAGCGCCCCTGGTGGCGGACCACGAAGGACACGATGGAGAGCCGCCACGCCTTGTGGTTGCCGAGGATGGTGAGGTTCTCCGACTGATCCCAGGCGTCGATGGCCCGGCGGATAAACGACTCCTCCCGCGCCCGAATCGCCGCGGCGCCCACCGCCTCCTTGAGCTGGAACGCGAGCCCCGCCCGGATCGACTCGACGATGGCCGGGGTGCCGCCCTCCTCCCGGTGCTCGGGGTCGTCGAGGTAACGATGCTCTTGGGGGTTGACGTAGGCCACCGTGCCGCCGCCAGGCACCGCGGGCACACGGTTCTTGAGGATGTTGCGCTTCACGACGAGCACGCCCGGGGTGCCGGGGCCGCCGATGAGCTTGTGCGGCGACATGAAGATCGCGTCTTTGTAGATGAGGTGGCCATCGGGCAGCTCGTCCCGCATGTTCATCTCGATCTTGACGTAGGGGCCCGCCGCCGCGAAGTCCCAGAAGCTCAAGGCCCCGTGGCGGTGCAGCAAGGAGGCGATGGCCCGGGTGTCGCTGCCGATGCCCGTGACGTTCGACGCCGCGGAGAAGCTGCCGATCTTGAGCGGCCGGTTGGCGAAGCGCAGCAGCGCGGCCTCCAGGGCCTTGAGGTCGACGCGCCCGTCGGCGTCTTCCGGGATGGTCACCACGTCGCAGATGGACTCCCGCCACGGCAGCTCATTCGAGTGGTGCTCGTAGGGCCCGATGAACACGACCGGGCGCTCCTCCGCCGGGATGTGCTGGCTGAGGCCGTAGCGCTGGTCGAGGTCCTGGGGGATGCGCAGGTTGAGGCACTCCACGAGCTTATGAATCGCCCCGGTCGCCCCAGAGCCGCAGAAGATGACCGCGTCCCGCTCGTCGCCGCCGACGGCCCGCTTGATGATCTGCCGGGCGTCCTCGCGGAAGCGGGTGGTCTGCAGGCCCGTCCCCGAGGTCTCGGTGTGCGTGTTCGCGTAGAGCGGCATCACCTCGTTGCGGATGAAGTCCTCGATGAAGCTGAGGCTCCGCCCCGACGCCGTGTAGTCGGCGTAGGTCACCCGGCGCGGCCCGTAGGGGCCCTCGATGACCGCGTCGTCGCCGATCACCGAGGCGCGCACCAGCTCGATGAGGCGCTCAGAGTCGTTCACGTCGCGGGCTGGGGTGTTCATCGTTGCTCCTTTCTCACGGGAGGGACGCTCCTGCGGCCAGCGTACCCGGTCAACCGGACAGCGCCCAGGCCAACAGCGCCAGCAGCGCGACGGGCGTGAGCAGGACGACCCAAGAGACGACCTTCATACCCAAGATGCGGCGCTTAAAGTCCGCCGTGTCGTTCACGTTGGGGAAGGGCGTAGACGGGACGGGCACCCCCAAGAACGCGCAGAGCGGGCCCCAGCCCTGCTTCACCTCGTAGACGAGCAGCCGCTCCGCCGGGATGACCCGCCGCACCTCCTCGATGTGGCGCTCGAAGACCGCGACGCAGTGGGCCTCGTCCTCCAGGCGGTGGTCGAAGGTGGCGTGTACGATTCGCTCGACGATGGGCATCATACGATTCATCGGCGGCAGGAGCCGCGCGACGACGCTCACCGGGAACGTGCGCCCGACGGTGAAGATGGTCTCTGACGCCGAGCGGTACCAGCTCTGGGGGCTGCGCACGCTGAGCACGACCTTGGCGTCGGGGTAACGCTCAGAGAGCTCCCGCCAGAACCGCGCCCCGGGCCAGTCTACCGTCGCGGTGTAGTTTTCGAAGAGCTTGTCCCAGTCCGTCGGCTGCCCACGGGAGGCCGTGTCCCAGTAGGGGAGGTGCTCGGGGTGCTTAAACAGCTCCTCCATGTGGTAGCAGGGGAACCCCAGCTCATTGAGCGCCGTCTTCAGCGAGAGGGTGCCCGTGCGGCCGAAGCCAGCGCCGATGATCTTGAGCATAAAGACTCCGTCTCCTCGATTTTACCTCATGGGCCCGGGCGCGGCTCCGAACCGGCGGTCCAAGGATCACCATCGGACTGACCGCGCGCAACAAAGTGACCTCTGAGGCGTCATCTTCAGCGCACCCTCTCCCGGCGACGCCTCCATGCGCCTCCACCCGCTCCTCGCGCTCCTCGCCTTGGCCTCGTCCTGCGGCGACAAAGAGACCACCGACGACTCCCCGGCGCAGGACAGCGCCGAGGACTCCGCCGCGGCCGTAGACGCCGACGGTGACGGCGTGCCCTCGGACCTCGACTGCGACGACGACGACGCCAGCGTGGCCCCTGGCCTCACCGAGACCTGCGACGGCCGCGACCAAGACTGCGACGGCGCCGTCGATGAGGACGCCGCCGACGCGACCTCTTGGCTGAGCGACCTCGACGGGGACGGCTACGGCGCCGGAGCGGTGGTCGTGGTGTCCTGCGAGGCGCCCTCCGGCGGCGTGGCCCTCAGCGGCGACTGCGACGACCAGAACCCCGAGGCTTACCCCGGCGCCCCCGAGGAGTGTGAGGTCGCCGCCGACCTCAACTGCGACGGCTCCATCGGCGGAGACGACGCCGACGCTGACGGGGTCGTGGCCTGCGAGGACTGCGACGACACCAACGCCCAGGCCTTCCCCGGCAACGTCGAGCGCGCGGACGACGGAGTGGACGGCGACTGCGACGGCCTTGAGGGCGGCGAAGACCGCGACGGCGACGGGCTCAACGAGGTCGAGGAGGCCCAGGCTGGCACCGACCCCCTCGCCGCGGACACCGACGCCGACGGCCTCTCCGACGGCGACGAGCGCGGCGAGCACGGCACCGACCCCCTCACCGCCGACAGCGACGGCGACGGCGCCGACGACGGCGCCGAGGTCTCCGGCAACACCGACCCCACCGACGCCACGGACAAGCCCTACATCGGCGGCTGGGAGATCGACGCCTGCCGCGGGTCCATCACCCCTTCAGGCACGACCGTCGGCAAGATCGCCCCCAGCTTCTCCTTGACCGACCAGCACGGCGACAAGGTCAAGCTCCACGACTTCTGCGGGAAGGTGGTCTTGCTGGACTTCGGCACCTTCTGGTGACCCCGCTGCCAGTCGGCGGTCGCCGACCTTCAGACCCGCCAAGACAAGTACGGCGCCTACGGCTTCATCGCCATCGGGCTCTATTCCGAGACCACGAGCTACCGCGTGCCGACCGCCGCCGACCTCATGGCCTGGGCGACCTTCTACGGCCTCAGCTTCCCCGTGCTCTCCGACCCCGGCGGGACGGAGGACAAACGGTATGACCCCGGCGACCGCAGCCGCCCGAGCTACGTGCTCCTCGGGCCCGGCGCGGAGATCCTCGTCGTCGGGACGAGCGTGACCGACGCCCAGATCGAGGCGGCCCTGCCGACGCCTTACCCATGATCGCCCCCTCACCGACCCGGCGCACGTTCGGCGACGCTATGGGTTAGCTTGAGCGTATGGAGATCATCGCCGCCATCGGCTGGATCCTCGCCCTCGCCGCCTGCGCGGGCGCCGCGAGCTTTTGGTCCCAGCTCCAGGCCGCCCAGGCCCAGCTCCAGGCCCAGGCCCAGCAGCTCCAGGTCCAGCAGCGAGCGAGCCAGCAGGCCATCGAGGAGCGCGACGCCACCCTCACCCGGGTCCGCCGCCAGGCCGAGGACGACCGCCGCTTCGCCGCCGAGTCGGTCATCGCCGCCCTCATGCCCGCCCTGGACGACTTCGACCGCGCCCTTGAGACCCTCTCTGAAGGCCCCCTGGCCCAGGGGGTGCGCCTCATCCACGCCACGCTCAGCCAGGCCCTCGGGCGGCACGGCCTAGAGCGTTACGACGCCCAGGGCCAGCCCTTTGATCCCGCGCTGCACGAGGCCATCGACACCGCCGCGGCCCCGGGTGTACCCCCGGGCGTCGTGCTCAAGGAGCATGGCCGGGGTTACCGCCTCAATGGCCGGGTGATTCGCCCCGCGAAGGTCGTCGTCTCGATCGAGGCGCCCGCGCCGCCCGCCGCCGAGCCGCCCGCCCTCGACCCGACGACCACCGCCATCGACGCCGAGCCCACCATCGAGCTCCTGTGGGAGGCCCCACGCACCGCGGGCGAGCTGACCCTCGATGAGCTCGTGCTCGCCGCCCAGGCCCGCAACGCCGACGACAGCTCGGCCCACCCCTGGCCCCCCGACGAGTAGACGCCGCGACGGCTTGCGCTGAGGCGCGCTCCTTGTCATGCTCAGCGTCCCCACGAGGTGCGCATGACTGATCGAGAGGCCCTGCTCTACGCCATCGAGCCCGTGCTCAACGCCGTCCGGGGCGTGAACGTCGACGACCCCGACGACGCCCTCCGCCTCCTCAACCACTACTATCCCCTGCACGGCCACGCCTTGACCGAGCTCAAGCGCCTCGTGCGCGCCGGGATCGAGGCGGGCTGGCTCTGCGACCGCGAGGCCAACGGCGTGCGCTTCTCGCGCCTCTCGAAGCCGACCGACCCCGCCACCAAGCCCTTCTCCATCGACGTCGTGCACATGAACGACGTCGTCGGCCCGGGCCACGAGCACGGCCTCGGCGAGGTGGACCTCTGCTTCCCCGTCTCCGGCGAGCCCTTGTTCGACGGGCGGCCCCCGGGCTGGACGGTCTACCCCTCGGGCTCTTGGCATGAGCCGACGGTGACCGGCGGGGCGATGGACATCCTCTACTTCTTGCCCAACGGCGCCATCCGTTTTGGCCCCAAGGCCTGAAGGACCCCGCCGTGGAGCGCCTCAAGGCCAACCTCTTGGCGCTCTTCGTCGCGGCGCACCTCCTGGCGATCACGCTCCAGGCCCTGCCCGCGCCCGGCGGCGGCATGAGCCGCTCCACCTGGAAAGACCCGACGGTCCAGGCGGAGTTTGACGCCTGGCGGGTGCGGCTGAACGGCTGGGGCTGGGAGGGCACCACGGCGGAGCTGGAGGAGCGCCTCTGGGACTTCGCCCGGGACTTCATGGACCGCCGCGACCAGGTGCTCACGCCCTTTCGCCCCTACTACCTCCACGCCGGGACCACCCAGGCCTGGCGGATGTTCGTCGCGCCCCACCGCTTCCCCGCGCGCCTTGAGCTTGAGGTGAAGGAGGGGGACGACTGGCGCCTCGTCTACAAGGAGCGTGACGCCGAGGCGACCTGGCGGGCGCGCTGGCTCGATCACGACCGCGTGCGCTCCCTCATCTTCCGCTTCTCTTGGCGCCCCTACCGCAAGCAGTACGAGCTCTTTGTGCGTCGGCTCGCCAAGGAGGCCGCCCTGGACTTCCCCGAGGCGACGAGCTTCCGCGCCCGGTTCTACAAGTACCAGACCCTCACCCCCGAGGCCGCCCGGGCGGGTGAGGCCCCGTCGGGGCGTTACGTCGAGTCCATCACCGTGTCCTTGCGGAGCACACCATGAGCGCCCCCGGTCGCTGGGCGCGCTGGGTCAGCTTTGTGCAGGAGCGGGAGCCCGCGGACACCCTGGCGCTGCTGCGGATCTGCCTCGGCCTCGCGGTCATCGGCACCATCAGCACCGTGGTCGCCCACGACCTCGTGGCGTTCTTGTGGCTCGACGCGGCGAACGGTGGCTACCGGGAGACGGTGACGCCGGGCTTCCTCTACGGGCTCATCGGGGTCACGCCGACCACCGTCTGGGGCGGCGTGATCCTCGGCCTCGTCGCGGGGCTCTTTGTGACCATCGGCCTCGGCGGGCGGCTGCCGGCCTTCGTCGCGCTCAAGGCCATCCAAGAGCTCACCGACCTCAACGGCAGCGCCGGGGGCAGCTACGACGCCCTGCTCACGAACGCCCTGTGGCTGCTCGTGCTCAGCGACGCCACCCGCACCCTGTCGATGGACTGTTACCACCGCTCGGGGCGCTTTCGTGACGACACGCCGGTCTTGGCGATCCCACGGCGGCTGTTCTTGTTCCAGCTCGTGCTCGTGTACTGGAGCACCGGGGCGCAGAAGGTCTCCAACTACTGGACGCCCTTCGGCGGCTTCTCGGCGCTGTACTACATCCTGCAGCAGCCCACCTGGCACCGCGCCGACATGACCTGGGTGGCCTGGATCTACCCGCTCACCCAGGTGATGACCGCGGCGGTGTGGCTCTTTGAGCTCGGCGCGCCGCTCCTGCTCCTGGGCCTCTGGGCGCGGAGCTGGCCCGAGGGTCGGCTCGCGGCGCTCTCTCGGCGCCTGCCGCTCCGGGGCATGTTCGCCCTCTTCGGCCTGGGCATGCACCTCGGCATCGAGGCGCTGATGAACGTCGGGCCCTTCTCGTTCATCTCGATGAGCTACTACCTCGCCCTGCTCCAGCCGGAGGAGGCCCGCGCCGCCTGGGCGCGGCTCACCCGGGGCGTTTCCAGCCGGGCCCCAGCGGGCTAACCTGTAGCGGTCCCTCAGGAGTCCTGCATGTCTACGGCCTTCCCTCGCGCGCTCATCGTCGGCGCCTCCTCGGGCATCGGCGCCACCCTCGCGCTCAAGCTCGCGGCTTCAGGCGCAAAGGTCGCCGCCGTCGCCCGGCGACAGACCGAGCTCGACGCCTTGGCCGCCCAGTCCGGCGGGAAGATCCTCCCCTACGCCGGGGACGTGCTCGACTACGTCTCCACCCCGGCGCTCTTTGACCGCATCGTCGAGGACCTCAGCGGCCTCGACCTCTTCATCTACAACGCCGGGGTCATGCCCCCTGTGGAGGAGAGCGAGTACAACTTCGACAAGGACCGCCAGATGTTGGAGGTGAACCTCGTCGCGGCGGTGCAGTGGTCGAACCTCGCCGGGGCGCACTTTGAGGCGGCGCGGTCCGGGGTGCTCTGCGGGATCTCCTCCGTCGCCGGTGAGCGTGGCCGCCGGGGCAGCCCGGTGTACACCGCGTCCAAGGCGGGGCTCACGGCGTACCTGGAGGCGATGCGCAACCGCCTCACCCGCTACGGCGTGCGCGTCGTCACCATCAAGCCCGGCCCCGTCCAGACCCCGATGACCGCGGGCCTCAAGCTGCCCCTCATGATCCCCGCCGAGCGCGCCGCGGACGAGATCATCAGCGCCCTGGAGGGCGGCGCCATCGAGGCCTTCGTGCCTGCGATCTGGCGGCCGATCATGTTCGTGGTCCGAAACGTCCCGTCGTTT
>JAKLKD010000008.1:62277-64963 GCA_023150845.1 Myxococcota bacterium
CACTCTCCCAGTCTCCGCGTAAGGTCTTCGACGGCTTCGGCTTCTGCCAGCGGTCGGTCTCGGCGTTTGTGCAGCCGCGCTCGGTGGAGGACGTCGCCTCGGTGCTCAGCCGGGCGAGCGAGGAGGGCATCCGCCTCGGCATGCGCGGCTCGGGGCGCAGCTACGGCGACGCGGCGCTCAACGGCGGCGGGCTCATCCTCGACATGCGCCACATGGGCCGGGTGCTCTCTTGGGACGCCGAGCGCGGCGTCATCGAGGCCGAGCCCGGGCTCACCATCCGCGAGCTCTGGACACGCACCCTGGCCGACGGCTGGTGGCCCCCGGTGGTCTCGGGCACGGCCTGGCCCACCCTGGGCGGCTGCGTCGCGATGAACATCCACGGGAAGAACCACTTCCGCATGGGCGGCATCGGCGATCACGTCCTGGAGCTCGACCTCATCACCCCCGGCGGCGAACACGTCACGCTCTCGCCCACCCGCGACCCCGAGCTCTTCTACGCCGTGCTCGGCGGCTTCGGGATGTTGGGCGTCGTCACCCGCGTCAAGCTCCAGCTCAAGCGGGTGTACTCCGGGCGCCTCAAGGTGCAGCAGTTCCACACGCCGACGCTCCAGTCCCAGCTTGAGCGTTTTGAGCAGCACACCCAAGACAGCGACTACCTCGTGAGCTGGGTGGACTGCATCACCTCCGGCGCGGGCCTGGGCCGGGCGCAGGTGCACCGCGCGACCTACCTGCATGAGGGTGAGGACCCCGAGGGCGTGGCCATGCTCGACCCCGCCCGGCAGGACCTCCCCGGGCACATCATGGGCGTGCCCAAGTCCGTCGTGCCCAAGCTGCTCAAGCTGTTCTCGTTCAACCTCGGCATGCAGCTCGTGAACGTCGTGAAGTACGCGGCCTCGGTGGTCGGCTCCACCAAGCCCTACCTCCAGGGCCACGCGGCGTTCCACTTCTTGCTCGACTACGTCCCCGAGTTCCGCCAGAGCTACGCCCCCGGCGGCTTCATCCAGTACCAGCCCTTTGTGCCCAAAGAGGCCGCCCTGCCGGTGTTCACGGAGATCCTGCGCCGCAGCCAGCGCGCGGGCATCGTGAGCTACCTCGGCGTGCTCAAACGGTACCGCCCGGATCGAGTCCTGTTGCCCCACGCCTTGGACGGTTACTCCATGGCGATGGACTTCCCCGTGACCGCCAGCAACAAGGCCGATCTTTGGCGACTCTGCGGCGAGCTCTCCGACGTGGTCACCGAGGCCGGCGGGCGGTTCTACCCGGCGAAGGACTCGGTCTTGCGACCGCAGGACGTGCAGCGGGCCTGGGGCCAGGATCGCCTGAGCCGCTTCGCCGCCTTACGCCGTCGCGCGGACCCGCGGGGCGTGCTGCGCACGGAGTGGGCCGAGCGTGTGGGGCTTGATGTCCTCGACCGCTGAGCCCGGCGAGGCCATCGCGCCGCCCGAGGCGCCTCTCCCCACGGACGCGCCTCCCCAGACGCCCGAGGCGCCGCCGCCGCCGCCCGAGGCGCCGACGCCCGAGACGCCACCGCCGGGGCGCTTCGCGTCCCTCAAGGCCCGAGTAGAGCCCCACCTGCCGCTGATCGCCTTCTTCGGCGGCTTCGTCTGGGACTCGGCGACCTTGAGCCGCATCGACAAGCTCACCGACAACCTCATCCTGCTCGGCTACCTGCTGACCTTGGGCGCCCTGCTCGTGGTGCTCACCTGGGCCCAGCGGGAGCCCGAGCGCTGGCCCAAGCTCACCCCCAAGCTCGGCTGGGTGGACTGGTTCATCCAGTTCTTCTTCGGCGGGCTCTACAGCGCCTACGTCGTCTTCTACTTCAAGAGCGCGTCCTTTGGCCGCACGGGCCTGTTCTTGGTGGCGATGCTCGTGCTCATGGTGGCGAACGAGTTCTTCGCCGAGCCCCTGCGCCTCACCCGGGCGCGGGTCGCGCTCTACGCCCTCTGCGTCTTCTCCTTCTTGTTGTTCTTCATCCCGGTGATGACCGGCTACCTCGGCGTCGGGGTGTTCTCCTTCGCCGCGGCCTTGGCCTTCGGCCTGTCTATGGGCCTCGTCCGCTTAATGACCCACGGTCAGAATCCCGAGGACGCCCAAGAGGAGCGCCGCGGCGAGGCCAAGAGCGTGCTCGGGGTGCTCGGCCTGATGTTCGTGTTCGACTGGCTGGGCATGATCCCGCCGGTGCCCTTGGCGATCATGGAGTCGGGCTTCTTCCACAACGTCGAGCGCAGCAGCAAAGGGGAGTACATCGCCCAGTTTGAGCCGACCTGGCGCCCCTGGCGGAAGGACGACCGCGTCTTCATGTACCGCCAAGGCGACCGCGTGTGGTGCTTCACGGCCATCTTCGCGCCGACGGGCGTCGCGCTCACCGTGTTCCACGTCTGGGAGCGCTGGGACGAGGAGTCCGGGGAGTGGGTCGAGACCAACCGTGTGCCGCTCTCGACGAAGGGCGGCCGCGAAGGCGGCTTCCGCACCTACAGCTTCAAGCGCAGCATCCAGCCCGGCGACTGGCGCGTGCGCGTTGAGAGCGAACAAGGCCGTGTGCTGAGCACCCTGAGCGTCGAGGTCGTCGAAGCCGGAGAAGACCCGCTGATCCTGGAGGAGCGGGTGTTACGGTGAGGGGGCCTGGAAGAGGAGAGTGACGATGGTGATTCGTGCGCTGCTGGTGATCGGCACGGGGGCAGCGTCC
>JAKLKD010000293.1 GCA_023150845.1 Myxococcota bacterium
TGCTCTACGGCGAGCGCCTCGTCGGGGAGCTGGACCTGAACCTGCTCCACCACGGCGTGCCCCAGCGCCAGCTCACGAGCCGCTGGACCCCGCCGACCCCCGAGGCGCCCCCGGCGCTCGACGGCCTGAAGCTCGACGAGGCCCTGCTCAAGATCCTCAGCCACCCCACGCACCGCTCGCATGAGGACGTCGTGCGGCGCTACGACCACGAGGTGCTCGGCGGCTCGGTCCTGCGGCCTTATGTCGGCGTCAAGAACGACGGCCCCAGCGACGCGACGGTGCTGCGGCCCATGGACGCCGAGCGCGCCGCGCCGGCCGGTGAGGCCCCGAAGGGTGTCGCGCTCTCTTTGGGCATCAACCCCCAGATCGGCCGCCTTGACCCCTACCGCATGGCCTGGGCCGCCGTGGACGAGGCCGTACGAAACCTCGTCTGCGTCGGCGCCGACCCCGATCAGGTCGCCCTGCTCGACAACTTCTGCTGGGGCAACCCCACCCTGCCCGACCGCCTCGGCGGCCTCGTGCGCTGCGTGAAGGGCTGCTACGACGCGGCGGTGGCGTATGGGGCGCCCTACATCTCGGGCAAAGACAGCCTCAACAACGAGTACGCCGACGAGCACGGCGTGCGGCGGCCGATCCCCGGCACTCTGCTGATCAGCGCCATGGGTATGGTCCCCGACGTGAACCAGACCGTGAGCATGGACCTCAAGGCGCCCGGCGGGGTGCTCTACCTCCTCGGGCAGACCGACGACGCGCTCGGCGGCTCCGCGCTCTACGCCCAGCTTGGGGCCTTGGGCACGACGGCGCCCGCCCCGGTCACCGACCCCCTGCCCCGCTACCGCGCCCTGCACCAGGCGATCCGCGCCGGGCTCGTGCGCAGCGCCCATGACTGCGCTGAAGGTGGCCTCGCCGTGGCCCTGGCCGAGATGTGCATCGGCGGTCGCCTCGGCGCGGCCGTCGCCTTGGGCGCCGTCCCCCAGGCTGACCACGGCCACTCGCACGGCCACGGCCACGGCCATAATCACAACCATGCGCACGGCCTCGACACGGCGACCCTCTGCTTCTCCGAGAGCCTCGGGCGCATCATACTGGAGGTTGACCCCAAGAACGCCGAGGCCCTGGAGGCGCTCTTTGAGGACCTGCCCCTGGCCCGAGTCGGCGTGGTGACCACCGCGCCGCTGCTCGTGCTCACCCGCCCCGGCGGCGGCGCGGCGCTCACCCTGCCCGTGTCCGCCTTGGAGCGGGCCTACCGCGGCCACGTCGAGGGCTGATCACCCACGGCGCCATCACGCCCGGCGAATGGTCGAGGGCCACGCGCCGGGTTAGTCCGCTGACTCGCAACGGTAACCCCGTCCGGAGCGCCCGATGTCCCCCGCCGCCCTGCCCGATGCGCCCACCTTCACCGACCGGCGGGACGCCCCGTTCCACGGGAAGGACATCCTCTCCGTGCGGCAGTTCAGCCGCCAGGACCAAGAGTACGTCCTGCGGGTGGCCCACGAGATGCGTAACCTCGTGGCCCGCATCGGCAGCTTCGACCTCTGCCGGGGCAAGATCCTCGCGAACCTGTTCTACGAGCCCTCCACCCGCACCTCGTCGTCCTTCGCCGCGGCGATGGAGCGCCTCGGCGGCAGCGTGATCTCCATCAACGAGGTCCGCTACTCCTCCGTCGCAAAGGGGGAGTCGTTACCTGACACAGTACGCACCTTGGAGTCTTACGCCGACGTGCTCGTGCTGCGCCACCCTGAGGTCGGCGCCGCCGCCCAGGCCGCGCACTACTGCAAGAAGCCGGTGATCAACGCCGGAGACGGCGTCGGGGAGCACCCCTCCCAGGCCCTCATCGATCTGTTCACGATCCGGGAGGAGTTAGAACGTATCGACGGCCTCACCGTGACGCTCCTCGGCGACCTCCGCTACGGCCGCACGGTGCACTCCTTGGCGCGGCTGCTCTGCTCCTACAAGGTGACCTTACGCCTCGTATCCCCGGAGAGCCTGCCGATGCCGCCGGAGATCTGCGAGGAGCTGCGCGCCGCCGGGCTGAGCTTCACCCAGCACACCGAGCTCGACGAGGTGCTCGCCGCGACGGATGTGCTCTACGTCACCCGCGTACAGAAGGAGCGCTTCGCCGACGTCGAGGCCTATGAGGCCGTGCGAGGCGCCTACGTCATCACCCCCGAGACGCTGCGGGCCGCGAAGCCCGAGATGATCGTGATGCACCCGTTCCCGCGCGTCGGTGAGATCAGCATGGACGTCGACGACGATCCACGCGCCGCTTATTTCCGCCAGATCGAGTATGGCCTCTACGTCCGCATGGCGCTCGTCGCTATGGTCCTGGGCCGGGCCTGAGGAGCGCACCATGTCGTCCACCACGCCGCCGAAGCTCCCCACACAGTCCTTCTTCGAGCGCTTAGAGGCCCGCGCCCGCGCCGCCGACAGCCTGCTCTGTGTCGGGCTGGACCCTCACCCCGAGGACCTCCCGAGCTTCTCCGCCGAGGCCGCGCGTGACCTCTGCCTTCGCATCATCGACGCCACCGCGCCTTACGCCGCCGCGTTTAAGCCAAACGTCGCCTTCTTCGAGGCCTTAGGCGCCGAGGGCCACGCCGCCTTGGCCGACGTCATCGAGAACATCGACGAGGACATCCCCGTCATCCTCGACGCCAAACGCGGCGACATCGCCTCGACGGCGACGGCTTACGCCGACGCGGCCTTTGAGCAGCTCGCCGCCGACGCCGTCACCCTGAGCCCCTACCTCGGCGAAGACGCCATCGCGCCGTTCTTGAGCCGCCCGGGCCGCGGGGTGTTTCTGCTCTGCCGCACGTCCAACCCCGGCGCGGCCGCGGTGCAGGATCTGTGGGTGATCGGCGAAGGAGAGCTCGTGCGCCTGCATGAGCGAGTGGCCGACCTCGCCCGGCGCTGGGGCAGCGCGGGCAGCCTGGGCCTCGTCGTCGGCGCCACCCAGCCCGAGGTCATCGCCTCGCTGCGGCGTCGCGCCCCGGAGCTCTGGTTCCTCGTCCCCGGCGTCGGCGCGCAGGGCGGTGACCTCGCCCGGGCCGTACATGCCGGGCTGCGGGACGACGGCATGGGCTGCCTCATCAACGCCTCTCGGGGCATCTCCCGGGCCAAAGACCCGGCCGAGGCCGCGCGCTCGATGCGTGACGAGATCAACGAGGCCCGGGCCTTGGCGACCGCGCCGCGCCCGGCCCTGCAGGCGCCCATCGCGTCGAGCAGCAAAGACGCCCGGGTTGAGCTCGCAAGGGGCCTCGTGAGCGCCGGCTGCGTGCGGTTCGGCGAGTTCACGCTCAAGTCAGGGAAAAAGTCCCCGATCTACATCGATCTCCGGGCGCTGGTGAGCGACCCCCGGCTGCTCCTCCAGGCCTGCGCGGCGTACCTCCCGAAGCTGCGGGGCCTCCGTTTTAACCGCCTCGCGGCCCTGCCCTACGCGGCCTTGCCCATCGGCACCGCCGTCTCGCTCCTCGGCGGCTGGCCCCTCATCTACCCTCGCCGGGAGGCCAAGGCCTACGGCACCCGGGCGGAGATTGAGGGCGGCTATGTGCGGGGGGAGTGGGCGGTCGTGATCGATGATCTCGCCACGACGGGCGGCAGCAAGTTTGAGGCCATCGCCAAGCTAGAGGACGCGGGGCTGACCGTGCGGGATGTCGTCGTGCTCATCGACCGGCAGAGCGGCGCCTCGGAGGCCCTGGCGGCGGCGGGTTACCGGATGCACGCGGTCTTCACCCTCACCGAGCTCCTCGACCTCTGGGAGGCCGGCGGCGTCTTGCCGAGCGAGCAGGCCCAGGCCGTGAAGCTGTGGCTGGAGTCGCCGGACGGCGGCGCGGCCTGAGGATGTACAGCCTGCTGCGGCCTCTGGCCTTTGTGTTTGATCCTGAGGACGCCCACCACCACGCGCTGAGCGCCGCGGCCCTCGCCGCGCGCCTGCCCGGGGGTCTCGGGGTGATGCGGGCGCTCTACAGCCCGCGTAAGGCCCGGCCCGTGACCGTGTGGGGTCTGCCCTTCCCCAACGCCGTCGGCCTCGCCGCAGGCTACGACAAAGACGCCAAGGCGCTCTTTGGACTCGCGGCCTTGGGCTTCGGGCACATCGAGATCGGCACGGTGACGCCGCGCCCCCAGCCGGGGAACCCCAAGCCGCGGGTATTTCGGCTCAGCGAGGACGAGGCGCTCATCAACCGCCTGGGCTTCCCGAGCCTCGGCGCGGACGTCGTCGCCGCCCGCCTCTCCGGGCCCCGCCCCGAGGGCGTCATCGTCGGCGTCAACCTTGGCAAGAACAAGGACACCGCGCTGGAGGACGCCGTGCAGGACTACAGCCTGCTCGCCCGTCGGTTCGCGCCCCTCGCGGACTACCTCGTGGTGAACGTCAGCTCCCCAAACACGCCGGACCTCCGCCGCCTGCAGGCGGGCCCCGCGCTCACCGCACTGCTCAGCGCCGTGCGCGCCGCCCGGGATGAGACGCCGGGGCGCCGGGCCCAGCCGACACCGCTCTTGGTGAAGCTCGCGCCGGATCTCAGCGTCGAGGACCTCCGGGAGTCCCTGACCGCCGCCATCGACGCCGGGATCGACGGCGTCATCGCCACAAACACCACCCTCAACCGCGACGGCCTCAAGAGCCCTCTCTCCGCCGAGGTCGGCGGCCTCAGCGGCGCGCCCCTCACCCAGCGATCGTTGGGCGCGCTCCAAGAGATCGTGCGCTTCACCGAGGGGCGGCTGCCGGTCATCTCCGTCGGCGGCGTCATGACCGCCGAGCACGCCCAGGCCCGCCTCGACGCCGGGGCGAGCCTCGTGCAGCTCTACACCGGCCTCGTCTACGGCGGGCCCGACCTCCCCCGGCGCATCGTCGAGGCCCTGGCCTGACCGTGTGGGAGGACAAGCCGCCCCCGGCCTGGCTCCTGCGTGGCCTCGTCGCGCTGGGCCTCGCCCGGGCGGTGTTGTGGCTCTGCGGCGGGCGCGTCGTTCAGGCCGGCCTCATCCAGCTCCTCGTGAGCCCGCTGCCCCTGGTGTTTGATCGCCCGGGATTCTTCTCGACCTTCACCTTGGAGGTCCACCAAGGCGAAGAGACCCACCGCCTGCCGATGACCAAGGCGCGCTTCGCCCAGATCCGCGGCCCGATGGTGCGCCGCGCCGTGCTCACCCACACCTTGGCCTATGGCGCGGGCCTGCCCGAGCCCCTGCGCGACCGCGTCGCTCAGCACTTTTTATGTGATCCCGGCACTTTGCTGCGAGAGCTTGGCGCCCCCAGCCCGCCCGACTCCGCCAGCTTCATCACCATCACACCCCACACGAACGAGGGCGGCGTCCTGAACGTGCGGTGTTCACCTTGACCGAGGCGGAGTCTCGGGCGGCGATGCCCCCTGGACTGTACGCCTTGTGGCGCCTGAGCCTGGGCGTGCTGCTCAGCGCGCACTTCATCCGGGTGATGCCCTACGGCGCGGAGCTCTACGCCCAAGGCGGCCTGGACCTCGCCGACACGGCGTTCTGGGTGGTCTTCCCGAGCCCGCTGTTTGTGCTGGATTCTCCGGCCTTCATCACCTGCTGGCACCTGCTCGGCCTCGGGCTCTCCGTCTGTTTTGCCCTGGGCCTGCGCCGCCGCCCCGTCGCCCTCGCCTTGTGGTTTGTGCTGGTGAGCCTGCTCGCCAAGAACCCCTTGGTCTACGATCTCACCTGGAGCTACACGGGCTGGGCCCTGCTCGCCGCCGCGCTCACCCCCGCGGGTGAGCCGCGCTGGCCCTGGCAGGCCCCGCGCCGAGCCGATTGGGTGATGCCCCCTACGCTGTATGTTGGCGCCTGCGCCATCTTGGCGCTCTCGACGACGGTGTCTGGGCTCTCTAAGCTCAGCCGCCCCGAGTGGCTCGACGGCGTGGCCATCTCGACCCTGCTCCAGATGGGCGTGAGCCGTGAAGGACCGCATGTAAACGCCTTGCTCGCCCTGCCGACGCCGCTCACCACGGCGCTGAGCCTCGTGGTTTTGGGGGCGGAGCTGCTCAGCGCGCCGCTGTCGCTCTTCTGGCGAGGCCGTCGGGTGGCCTGGAGCGTGATGGTCCTGGTTCATCTCGGCATCTTGCTCACCGTGCGGATCCCCGAGCTCTCCGTGGGGATGCTGAGCTTTCACCTGCTCACGATGGATCGACGCTGGTGGACGGCGCCTTCTACGCCTGGGCTTGCCAACCCCCCACCCTCTGGGCCATCCTGAGGGCCCCCGTCGCCTGGATGGCCCGATGCTCCTGCTCGCCCTCATCGCCCCGAACGTGCTCGCCGCCGACCTGCTCCAAGGGGACGCGCTGCCGCCCGGCGGGCACACGGTCTCCCACATCCTGCGCAGCGGCGGCGGATTCACCGGCGCCGAGGTCGTCACGACGTCCTGCGCGGACGTCATCGTCGGGCCGGTGTTTGTAGCGGATGGCCTGGGCAACCCCTCCTCGCCGGTCAACGACGCCGTGCTGAGCGTCGTGTTTATCGCCGCTGAAGACGCCAGCCCGGCGGACTGCACCGTGTCCTTAGACGGCGTGGCCCTCTCAGCGAACGGCGGCCTCGACAACAAGCTCAGCGTCGTGAGCCCCGCGGCGGCCCCGGTCGATGGCGGCGTCGGTGACGAGGACGGCGCCGCGGACGGCGTCATCA
>JAKLKD010000009.1 GCA_023150845.1 Myxococcota bacterium
CCCCCTTAAAATCCCGCTCAGCGGCCTTCTCTCTGGGCGTGACGCTCCAGAACCACGACTCGATGAACGTCTTACCGCCGCCAATGCGCTCCTCTAAGCTCTTGAGATCGTGGTTCACCCGCACCTTGGGATCTTCCGGCCCGGTGAGGTGCATCAAGCCCTTGGGGTCCACGAAGATGAGCCACTGCTTCTCCCCCTTGATCACCCACACCAAGAAGTCGGGGTAGAACCGCCCGCCGACGTACAGGCCCAGGCCCGACTTGGCGATGTTGCGCAGCACCACCACCTCCCCGTCGCCGATGGCGGCCACGCCTTCGGGGGTCTTGAGGTAGCCCTGCAGCCGCTCAATGAAGTCTTGCTCCCCGTCGTTGAGCGCCACGGGCCGCACGCTGATCTCTTGTTTGTCGCCGCGCTGGCACAAGAGCGGATGAAACAGGCTCGGCGGGTGCACCAGGGCGCTCGTGCTGTAGCCGCCCAGGGGCAGCGAGCGCTGCGCTTCGCCGTCGATGGCCTCCTGAATGTCGTTCACCCACTGGTTGGCGACCGCCCGGAGCGCCTCGGGCACGGTGAGCTGGTAGCGCGCCTTGCCCTCGCTGAACCCCTCAAAGACCAAGGCGTCCTGGCGCGCCTTGGGCAAGGCCTCCATGGTCGTGAGCTCGCTGTGCGCCGTGAGCCACCGGCCCCGCACATGCTCGATGAGCGCCTTGGCGTAGCCGACGACGAGCCGCTCGGCGATCTCTTGCCACAGGCCGAGGTGCTGCAGGCCCTGGACCTCGCCGGGCTGGAGATACCGCGCGGGCAGGCGCACGGTGAAGTGGCCCCGCTTGGCCGTGAGCAAGGCCGCGGTCAGCGGCATCCGCTCCTTCGTCTCAGGGTGCTGAACGAGGCGCGGCATGACCAGGTTCAGCGGCCTGACCGCGTCGCCGCGCGCCTTGCCCTTGAGCTCCAGGAGCCGCTGGTACAAGGCGTCATGGTCCACAAACAGCGGGATCAGGCCGAGGTCACCTGAGGTGGCCGTGGCCGCCGCCACCGCGGCGTCACCGGCCTGCTGCACCCGGGGGGTGAAGTCAACGGTGATGTGGGGGGCCTTGTCGGGCGGCGCGAGCTGCGGCGGGATCTCCGCCCACGGGTCGAGGCTCACGGTCAAGGCCGCCAAGAACGCCTCGTGGGGGGGCTCCTGGGGTACCCGCAGCCCCACGAACGGGCGCCGGGCGCGCACGGGCACGGTCAGCTCCAAGGTGGGCGGCGGCGCTTCAGCCTCGCCCCCGGTGACCTCCTCCACGATGGTCTTAAAGTCTTTGAGGTAGTCGGCGTTCACGGCGAAGACGTTGAGCGTCTCCACCACCCGCAGCACCGACTCTTCGCTGCCCACCACGTCGTTCTTGCCCTCCGACCACGGGCCGCTGAACCGCTTGAGGCGCTCACCTTTGCCCTTGAGGCGCACGCCGCGCCCGAAGAGCTGGATCACCTGGGTGCCCTCCGCCCGACCGATGTTGAGCAGGCCGATCTGCGACACACGCCAGCTCGACCAGCCCTCGGTGAACTTGCGGCTGCCCACCAGCATCGTCAGCGGGCAGTCCTCACGCTTGAGCGTCTTGAACAGGCTGCCCCCGGCGAACCGGCTGGTGTCCAGGCGCACGCGGCCCTGGTCTTGGGCCTCCAAGCCCTCCACCAAGGCCACGAGCCGCTTGGGCTCGCCGACGTTGATCACCCCGAAGGGCTCCCCGCCCGCCACCCGCACGCTCACCTCCCCCGTGGCGTCCTTGTGGGTGAGCACGTCCAAGAGCACGGGCCCCGGCCCCGGCGCGCGAAACACCCGCCGCAGCAGCTCGGCGTGGACGGTCTTGGGGTCGCGGTTGGGCAGCTCCCGGAACCAGGTCTGAAACACGTCCTCGTCTTTTTTGGTGAGCAGCCCCGCCCGCCCGTTGAGCACGTCCCCCAGCGTCTTGAGCGCGACGGCGTCCCCGCTGCACAGGCGCCCGAAGAAGGTCAGCACCCGCACGATGTCGGTCTGCTCGGCGGGGTCGAGCGTCTTGGGATCGTCCTGGGCGTTGCCCACCACGGTGCTCCCGGCGAACAACATGAGCGGCCGGGCGATGTTGTGCTCCTTCATCCAGGCGCCGTGAAGCTCAAACATGAGGAGCTGCTGGAAGAACGCGACGATGGCGGCGGTGTAGTAGTCGTCCTGGGCCTGGGGCGCGGTGTCGCCCTTGTCTTGCAGGTTGAGCACCCGGTAGTGTTTGCCGTACCCGTCGCCGTGAAAGCGGGGGTAGCTGTAGTCGATGAACACTGACCGGGCGTAATGATTGAACATCTCCGTCCCCTTCGCGGCCTGCTCGAAGGTGGCGGAGTACTCCATCACCAGGCCCTTCTGGCTCAGCGCCTCGCGGATCTGCCGCCACTTACCATCGGCGTTCGTCGAGCCCCGGTGGCCCTCGTCTACGAGCACGAGGTTTCGGCCCTCAAACATCTCCGGCGGCACCGTGGACGGCCCGGCGGCGCCGCCGGGCACGGTGAGCTGGTGGATGCTCATCCCCAACAGCGCGTCCTCGCCGTCCACCACCCGATCAAAGAGCTGGCCCTTCACGAAGGGGCGCACGATCACGCCTAGCCGCTGGGCCTCGGCGACGTGCTGCTCGACGAGGCCGCTGTTCGGGGCGAGCAAGATCACCCGCTGAGGCGGCTGCAGCTCCACGGCGTGGGGGCGCCGCTCCAGGTTCTGCTCCGCGTAGCGCCGGGAGTACAAGAGCGCCTGCAGCCGGTTGGCGTGCAGCACCAAGGTCTTGCCCGAGCCCGTGGCCTGCCAGCAACACAGGCGCATGAGGTCTCTCTCTTCAAGGGGCGGCAAGAGGCCCAGCTCCGCCTTGCCCCGCGTCGCCCCCTTGCCCTTCCCGGCGCGGGCCTGCCGCTCCTGGGCCCGGTTGTGCTCGGCGATGGTCTGGTTGAGCGCCGCGAGGAGCCCTTCCCGGTCGCGGTACAGGGCGTCGAGCGCGATCCCCGCCAGCAGCAGCGAGAGGTATTGGAAGTACAGCCAGCGCGGCCCGCCCAGGCGCGTGGTGATGCCCACGAGGTCGGCGTCCAGCGCGCGCAGCGCCTCGTTGGTCAAGAAGCGGTCGGGCTCCCCGCGCAGGCGCAGGGCGAGGAGCGGCTCCAAGAACGGGCTCTGCTCGCCCCACTCCGCGCCCTCGGCCTCCTTGAGCCGGACGAGCACGTCCTGCCGGGTCCACAGCTCAGGCACCCCCAGGCGATAGAAGAGCCACCGCTGCAGGATGAGGCTCTGCCGAAAGACGCTGGCCATGCCTCAGCCCTCCTCAGCGACGTCAAACATGCGCCGCTGAAACTCAGGCTCCAGGGGTGTCCAGGGCTCATCCTCAGCCCACAGCCGCGAGAAGCTGGCGTCGCCGTTCACATACCGCGCGCTCGCCGGGCCGATGACGTCGTCCGCCCGAGCGCGCAGGCCCTTGAGCCAAGACACCAGGGTCTCCTCCTTCACCGCCACGGTGTCCCACCACAAGACCACCAAGGGGGTGGTCCAGTCCGCGCCGTCGCGCACCACGCCAGAGACGAGCACGGCCTGCTGCCCGTCGTTGGTCATGGACCACATCCGCCGCACCCGCAGGCCGAGGAGCAGGTTGAAGGTCTCGACCATGTCCACGGGCTGCTCCTGCAAGGCCACACCGCCGCGCCCGTCGGGGCGGGGGGCCAGGGCCTTGAGCGTGGCGTGGAATGGCCGGTCAAACCGCTCGCTCTGCAGCCGGGAGGCGCGGGACTCAAGCGCTAGCTGGTATTTGAGCAGGTAACGCTCGCCCAAGGGGGTCGGCTGGCCGTCCTTGTCAAACAGCGCGGCCTCGGCGGCGGCGTCGCGGCGGAGCGTGATGTTCTCTAAGGTGTCGTCGTAAGACTCCAGGCGCAGGATCTTGTACAGCGCGCTCACCCCTTTGCGGTCCACGGGGGCGCCGTCCTTCCAGTCCTTTGAGTACGTCGCCTTGAGCACCCGGGGCACGAGCACCGTGTCGAAGTGGTCGCCCATCTCGACGAGGACAAAGCGCCGATCCCCGCCGTCTTCGCGGTTGAGGTTGATCACGGCGTGGCCGGTGGTGCCGGATCCGGCGAAGTAGTCGAGAATCGTTCCGTCCGGGGTGTCGAGCAATGCGATCCGAATGCAGTCTGAGACTGTGTTGATCGACTTGGGGAAGGAAAATCCGGTGATTCCCATGTTGGTAAGCAGGTTACTTCCGTATTCGGCTGCATTGTATGCTGCATCAGCCCACAGCGTCCTGAAGCCCTCTTCGGACTTGCGTAGATACGGCACTAACCGTCCATCACGACCCGAGCGAAACTCCAGTTTGTCCTTGACTGCGATCAGTGAGGAACCTTTGTAGCGCCACTTTCGTTCGCCGCCCTCCGAGTCAATGGGCCAGAGCTCGTGTTCACCAGACGGCATCAGAATGTCTGCCGCTAGTGGGTGGAAGTCGTTTGCGGGCGGTTGGCCAACGCGGACGAGCACCCCATCCTTAACATAGAGCGGGTAGAACATCTGATAGCCTTCTTCCCGAAGGGATACAGATCCGGTCTTCATTAGGGGCTTTGCTTTGTCTTCATCCAACTGCCGCAACGGAATCTCGGCGTTCGAGGGCGTCACAAAATAGCTGTATTCATGGGTGTAAGAGAATCCAGACCCTTGAATTCCGCGAGGATTATGTTGGATGGCAACACAGGTGATATCAGATGAAACGAAAGTTTCCTCAAGCAGCAGACCCAGGTGATCTCGTTCATTCTCATCAATCGCGATCACGAATGCGCCGTCCGACTTCAGAAGTTTTGCGCCAGCTTCAATGCGCGTCTGCATCATCGTCAACCATGCAGCGTGCTTGAAGGTGTTCTTGTAGAGTATTTCGCTGGTCTTCGAATTGTACGGTGGATCAATGTAGATCGCATCTACGGACTGTTCGGCCAGCTTGAGAATCTCAAGTGCTTGGTTGTTCTCCGATCTGATCAGCACATTTGTGCCTTGGGAGAGGTTGACGGCGCTAAGTATTTTGAACATGGTGCCACGACTGAACAACCCCGTCTCCACCACCAGCCCCATGTTCTGCTCCAGAAACTCCACCGTCACCGTGTCGGCCTCGCCGCCGCCGCGGGAGAACAGGTCGGGGGCCAAGGCGTCGATCTTGAACAGCTCCTTCCACCGCCGCACCTGGGCCTTGTTCTGGGCGATCTCCGGCCACAGCGCCCGGGGCACACGGTCCAGCGTGATCGCCCAGTCTGCGCGTAACACAAACTTCTTCTTCAAGAACAGGCGGCGCTGGAACTCCTCAAGCTGGTGTAACCAGTCGATGAGCTTCACCGCGAGGCGCCGCAGGGCGCGCACCTTGACCACACGCTTGCGCAGGGTGTCCTCGCTCACCGTGTCGATGTGGTCGAGGTCAAACAGCTCGTTCTTGATGAAGAAGTCGAGCTCCCGGCGCAAGAAGCGGCCGAGGTTCTTATGGATGAAGAAGTCGGCGGTGTTCTGCTTGGTGTAGCGCCGCAGGTGGCGGTGAAGCGTGGTCTCGGCGTCCTTCTCGGGGCCCGCGGGGCGGAGGAGCGCGGCCCGCCACGCCGGGGACGCCGCGGCGAGCAGAGCCTCGGCGATGTGCCCATTGAGCAGCTCTTGTTTGGGCGCGCGGCCAGCGTCGGCGGGGGCCTCGGCCTCGGGCTCGGCCTTCTTGCGGCCCTTGGCCTTGGGCGGCGCGGCGGCGGCGGGCGGGGCGTAGGGGGCATACCGCAGGCGCAGGATAAGGTCGTCGCCCTCGGCCACCACGTCGGGCTGGCCGTCGTCCGCCAACATGAAGCGGCGCTTGTTGGCGTCGGCGGCCTTCACGTTGTCGCGGTCGGACACCGCGGAGACGAGCTTGATCACCAGGCGACCAGGGAAGTGGGGCTCCTTCACCACCATGTCGTTCAAGAACAGGCTCGACTTCACATAGTACTGGTCTCGGTTGGCCCAGTGCAGGGCCACCTCGGAGCCGTCGTAAGGGATGGCGTACTGGTCGCGGTTGTAGCGGGGGGCGGCGATGAAGTCCCCCTCGTCCCAATAGCGGGCGAAGAAGGTGTACAGCGACTCAAACACCTCCTGGGCGAGCTGCCCGGGCTCGATGGCCCCGGCGAGCTGCTCGGTGAGCGTCTTGTACCGGCTGGAGGCGTAGATCTCGTCGTAGGTCATCCCGAGCTTGAGCGAGCCGCTCACAAAGTCCGCCACGGCGGCTTTGGCGGCCTCGTGGCTGCGCGCGCCCGAGGCCAGGAGCTCCGCCCCCACCTCTCCGGCCAAGGTGTCGAGAAACCGCGAGAGCTCCTCTCGCCGCAGGGCGAGGATCTTGTAGATGCCGAAGTCAAGCCTCGCGGCGTCGTCAAGCTGCAGAAGCTCAGTGAGCAGGGTCTTGAGCTGCTGCTCGGCGGCGGTGGGGTCGGTGGGCATCGGTGAGGCTCCTGAGCGCGGTCGAAGGAAGAGTGCGCGCACTTAATGGTGGCAAGTGAGGGTGAGCAAGGCGCCTGCGCGTTTTGTGGCGTCGGCGCTGACGCCCGCGCGCCTCTAGACGGCCTGCGCCTCGCCGTTGACCACGAAGGGGTGAGGGCGAACGGCGGGGCATCGTGAGCAGCGCGCGTGGCCCCTCCGCGCGTGTCGCCAACGGCCAAGCCCCGCTCGGCCCGATCGTCCGTGGCCGTGCGCCAGAACGACCGATCCAGGATCCAGATCGCCCGTGGTCGGACGCCATAACGAAGGATCCAAGATCCAGATCGCCCGTGGCTGGGCCCCAGAACGACCGATCCAAGATCCAGATCGTTCGTTGTCTGGCGCCAGAACGGCCGATTCAGAATCTAGATCGTCCGTTGCCGGGCGCCAGAACGACCGATTCAGGATCCAGATCGCCCGTGACCGGCCCCGGCAACGGGCGATTCACTGCCGAGCGGGCCAAGGCGCTGCGCGGGCGCTCGCGCGTCCGCAGCGGTGGCCCTAGGAGGACGCACCAGACGGCAAAGCGTCGAGATCCAGAGCCCCCGCTTGCGGATCCTCCAATGGCTGAGGTAAGCTCCGCAGGATCCAAATTCACCCAACCGGAGCACGGCACGATGCAGACCTTAAGCCCCGCCTCAAGCCCCCAGAAGATCTTCCGCGCGCTGCGCTTCTCGCTGCGGAGGCTGGCGCCCCGCCCCGAGGCGTTCGATCTTCACGCCAAGATCACGCCGTACTTCACTACGCTGCAGACCCGCCTCTCCGCCCAAGACGCCGCCCACGACGCGCGGCTGGACGCCAGCGCCGAGCTCTTTGTCCTCGACGACGACGTCGACGTCTTCATGGCCGAGGTGGTGGCCCGGGCGCTCTTGTGTGTGAGCCGGGATCGCAGGCACCCGAGCTTCATCGCGGCCTTTCCTACGCCCCCGTCCGACGCCGCCAATGACCTCGCGTCCGACGCCCAGAGCCGGTATGTGCGCACCGCCATCGCCGCGCTGCGGGCCGACACGGTCTTCGCCAGCATCAGCGCCGAGGTAGACGCCCTGGAGGTGAAACAAAACGCCCTGGAGGCCGGTCGCGCCAACCGCGACGCCCTGTGGGACGCCGAGCAGCTCACCCGGCAGCAGACCCTCGCCGCCGCCGAGGCCGCGCGCCTGGCCTTCAACACCATCGCCCCCAGCGTCAAGCTCCTCTACCCCGGGCGCCGGGGCCTCCTGCGCAGCTTCTTCTTGCGGGAGGAGAAGGAGCCGAACAAGGCGGCGGAGTAGCCGTCGCGGGGGCGCAGGGCGGTGTGCCCCCCCCGGGACCAGGGGACGAGTCCGGGGGGCAGGCGCGGGCGCGCGGGCGCATAAAGTCCTAGGCGCGCTCCAACGCTCCACACCGCCCCCGAAGAACGTCGCTGCCAGAACAAGACCAGTCCGGAGATCTCCTTGCGCCAACCCCGCCGACGAGTCGACAATGCGCGCCTCACCCGAAGACACCCTCCGAGCGACCCCGTGGAGTGATGTGGCCCTCCTGGGGCTCTCGTGGGAGGAGGACGGGCGTGACCTGCAGCTCCGCGTGCTGCTTCCGGGCGTCGGCGCCGACCGTGAGCGTGTGATCGTGCTTCGATGGGCGAGCGACGTGGTGGTGAGGCTCGAAGGGCTCGGAGGCCCTCCGCTCACCTGGGAGACCACCTTTGAGCGTGAGCAAAGCGGGCGGTGGGCCGTCTTGTTTGACTTCGCCTCCGCCGGAGAGCTCCGGTGCTCGTTCGCTGAGCTGGAGGTCATCAAGCCCGGATGAGGCGCTCTCAAACGTCTCGCTCCGGCGAAGACCCGGGCGCTCATGCCAAGGCGGAGCGAGGCCCCATAGGCGCCGCAGGGCAGACGATCTGGCCCCAGCGTGCGCCAAGGGGAGCGGACGGGTCGGCGTGACGAGGCCGAAGGCCACGCGGGATGCGCGCTTGTGCCCTTCGCGTGAGGCGCCCGACACGAGTCGTGCTCGCCGCCCCGCCTACTCCTTCGCCGCCGCCCGGGCGCAGAGCACCACGCCGACGCCTACGGCCAGGGCGCCGAGGCCCTGCTCGACGCCGATGGACTCGCCCAGGACGAGCCAGGCCAGGATCGTCGAGCCGACGGGCTGGGCGAGCAGCGCCAGGGCCGCGAAGGTCGAGCGCAGGTAACGGAGGCTCCACACCACGCAGCCCATGCCGAGGAGGTGGGTGATGAAGGCCGAGCCGAGGAAGGACCACCACGAGTTTGCCGGGTAGCCCAGCAGGGGGACGCTCATCACCAAGGCGTAGACGAGCAGGCTCACCAGGGCGCCCAGCGTCGCCATCGCCAAGGAGCCTAAGGTGGAGCAGCGCGCCCGGGACTCTTTCACCACGACGAGGTAGGCCGCGTAGGCGAAGCTGCCCAGGATGGCCAAGACGTCGCCCCAGACCGCCTCCCCTTGGCCGAGGTCCGCCCGCACCACGAGGCCCGCGCCGCCCAATGCCACCGCCGCCGGGGCCCAGAAGCGCCAGCCCAGGCGCTCGCCTTGGGTGAGCCAGCTCCACAGGCCGATGCTCAAGGACGTCGTGTTCACGAGTAGGGTCGCGTTGGCGATGGAGGTCAAGGTCAGCGAGGTGTACCAGAGGGCGAGGTCCAAGGCGAAGAGCGCCCCGCCGATGAACAAGACCCAGCCGTCGCGGCCTCGGGGCAGCTCTCCCCGCGCGAGCGCCGCGCCCACGAGGATCGGCGCGGCGAAGATCATGCGCCACAAGGCCACCATCACCGGGGGCGCCGGGGCGGCCAGGCGACCGAAGATCGCCGCCCAGGAGATGCCTACGGCACCGATCAAGAACACGACGGCGACGCGGGACATGGGCGGGCTCCAGGGCTGACCTCGCCTATCCCGGCGCCCCGCGGGAGGATAGAGGGCCGGGCCGTGTCTCTCTGCGCCCCGCTCATCTCTCTGGCCCTCGCCGCCGCCCTCGCCGGGGAGCCCGCGCCCGCCGCGCCGAGGCCGGTGTTTTTGGCCATCCCGCTGGTGAGCTACGACTCGAACCTGCGCCTCGGCCTCGGCGCCTTCGGCCAGGTGATCCTCCCCGACCCCAGCGGGGAGACGCCGTACCGGGCGAACCTCTCCACACAGCTCCTCTTCACGACCGGGGGCTACCAGAACCACTTCCTCCGCGCCGATCTCCCGGCCCTGGGCGGCTCGCGCTGGCGCCTCATGGTCACCGCGCGGCGGGTGGCCTGGACCCGGGCGCCGTACTACGGCCTCGGCCCGGACAGCGCGCGGAGCGAGGACCCCGAGCGTGACCTCTGGGCGCAGTCGCGCTGGCTCCTACGCGCCGACGCCCGCGCCGGGCTGCCGGGGCCCTTTGAGGTCTTCGGGGCGCTGAACGTGCAGCGGGAGCGAGTGAACGCCGCCGCGGACGCCCGGCTCACCGAAGAGGCCCCCCTCGGCGTCGAGGGCGGTCGGCTCGTGTGGCTCGGCGCGGGCGTGGTCTACGAGGGCCGGGATGATGAGGTCAACCCCCGCCAGGGCCTCGCCGCCGACCTCTCGTTTCGGGTGTCGTCGCCTTGGATCGGCTCGGACTGGGCTTACCAAGGCGTGAACCTCGGCGTGCGCGGCGCCGTGCCGCTGGGGGGCCGCGTGGTCTGGGCCTCGAACCTCGTGTTGGACGCGCGCTTCGGCGACGAGCCCTTCTTCACGATGAGCACCTTCGCCGGGCTCAGCCGGGGCGGCGTGCTCGGCGGGCGCTGGACCTTACGCGGGCTCCCCGAGGAGCGCCTGCGCGGCGACGGCGTCGCCCTCACCCAGCATGAGCTGCGGGTCACGGTGCTGGAGCATCAGGTCCGGGGCGCCCCCTGGGCCTGGGCCCTCGTGCCCTTCGTCGATGTGGGCCAGGTGTGGATGTGGGGCGCGCCGCCGCCGGACCAGCTCGCCGTCGGGGGCGGCCTCGGCCTGCGCCTCGTCGCCAAGGAGCTGCTCGTGCTGCGCGTCGACGTCGCCCGGTCCGTCGACACCTACGCCGAGCCCCCGACGCGCCGCCCCTCGACCCAGGTGCTCGTGCTCTCCGAGCACCCTTTTTAGCCGCGAGCTGGAGCCTTGATGATCACGACGAGCGCCCACACCCCCAACTTGCCCGCCTTGGTCGCCGAGGAGCAGGCCGTGCTCGACCGGGTGCTGCCGGCCCTGCGCGCGCTCCAGGACCAAGAGGGCGCCCGGGAGACGGAGCTCGTGGGCCGGGCCCGGGAGCTGCACCGGGAGTGGACGAACGCCCGAGGTGACCTCAGCCAGCGGGTGGCCTTTGAGGAGGCCCTGGAGGAGGCCACCCGCGCCCTGCAGAGCCACCGCGCCGCCCGCCGCAGCCGGGACGTGTCGCCGGGCACGCCCTACTTCGGGCGGATGGTGCTCGCCGAGGCGAAGCGCCAGCAAGAGGTGCTGATCGGCAAGGTCGGCGTCGTCGAGCGGGGCCTCACCATCTGCGACTGGCGCGACGCGCCCATCAGCCAGCTCTACTACGCCTACGACGAGGGCGACGAGTACGAGGAGGAGATCGCCGGGCGGACCCGCGAGGGTGTGCTGCTCACCCGCCGCCGGGTGGACCTGCGCGAGGGCGCCTTGGTCGAGGTGCAGCGGGGCGAAGAGACCCTGCGCCTGCGCCCCGACGGGAGCTTCGCCGCGCCCTCGTCGAGCCGGGAGGAGGCCCGCGACGACCACCGCCTGCCCGACATCGTGAGCCTCATCACCCGCGAGCAGTTCCAGGTGATCACCCGGGCGGACGCCGGGATCGTGCTCCTGCGGGGCCGGGCGGGCTCGGGCAAGACCACGGTGGCGCTCCACCGCATCGCCTACCTGCACTTTCAGGATCCCGCGCGCTTCCGCCCCGACCGGATGCTCGTCGTGATGTTCAACAAGGCGCTCCAGACCTACATCTCCCGGGTGCTGCCCGATCTCGGCGTCGCGGGGGTCGGCGTGGAGACCTTTCATGGCTGGGCGGGGCGGATGCTGCGCCTCGGGCATGTACACGCCGAGTTCCGGGCCCAGGCCACCCCCGCCGTCGCCCGGCTCAAGCGCCACCCCGCGGTGAGCGCGCTCTTGGCCGCCCAGGTGCGGGCCTTGGGGGAGAAGAGCGTCGCCTGGCTCGCGGAGCAGCTCCCCGAGGCCCAGCGCGCCGCCCTGGAGGCCACCCCCGGCGTCGGGCTCAAGCGCCTCGCCGCGTTCCGGAAGGCCCACCCCGGCGCCTGGTGGGAGCGCCTGCGCCGCAGGCTCATCGACCATGGCCGCGACCTCTACACCCTCTTCGACGACGACGCCTTGTGCCGGGAGGCCCTGCCGCCGAGCCTGCACAGCGCCTTGCCCGCGGCCCGGCGCCACCAGGAGCGCCTCGCCTCGGAGGGTGTGTTTGACTGGGAGGACGCCGCGCTCCTGCTCCGCCTCGGCCAGCTCAAGCGCCAGGCCGACCCGGAGCTGCCCTGCGTCTGGGCCGGGCTCTACACCCACCTCGTCATCGACGAGGCTCAAGACCTCAGCACCGTCGAGATCGAGGCCCTGGTGGACGCCGTCGACGCCGGGCGCTCGGTGACCATCGCCGGGGATCCCGCCCAGAAGATCCTCAGCGACGCGCAGTTTGAGGGCTTTGAGGCCCTGCTCTCCCGGCTCACGGGGCAGGTGGAGGTGCGCCTCGACGCCTTGGCCGTGGGCCACCGCTCCACCCGCCCCATCATGGCCTTGGCCATCGCGGCCTTGGGCCAGGGCCCTTCAGCGGACCCGTCCGTCATCGCCGCCCGCGACGGGGAGCCCGTGGAGTGGTTTGAGGGCGAAGACGCCGCCCAGCAGGTCGTCGCGGCCCTGGCGCTGTTCCGCGCGGCGCGGCCGAACGCCTTGGTCGCCGTTCTGGCGAAGGGCCGGGCCACCGCCGACACCTGGGCCCGCCGCCTGGAGGCCCTCGGCGTGCCGGGGGTGCGCCGCGCCTCACGGGCGGACTTCACCTTTCAGCCCGGCGTGCTCGTCTCCAACGTGCACCAGGTCAAGGGCCTGGAGTTTGACGGGGTGCTGCTCATCGAGCCCGCGGACTTCGGGCCGAGCGACAAGCAGCTCCTCCACGTCGCCATCACCCGGGCCGCCGACCGCCTCTGGGTGGTCGCCCGCCGGGGCCGGGGCAGCCTGGAGGCGACGGCTTAGCCGCCGCCGTGGAGCACCTGAGGGCGGTAGGTGGCGGGGTCGAAGCGGCCGCCGTCGCGGTCGCCGTCGTGGCAGCTCGTGCAGACCTCCGGGGCCACCTCCGCGGCCATGGGGTGGTCCGCCGGGGCCGCGCTGTGCTGGAGGCCGGGGCCGTGGCAAGACTCGCAGCCGACGTTGTGTAAGGCCGGGCTCATGCCTTCGGGGGCCTGGGGGCCGTCGGGGTGGAAGGCCCCGGTGACGTGGCAGGCGTAACAGTCGCGGTCGTTCGCCCGCTGGACGGCCTGGAGCGAGGCCATGGCCCGGGCGTGGGGCGTCGTGGACCACTGGGTGAAGGCGGCGGGGTGGCAGGCGCGGCAGGCGTCGGACCCGGCGAAGGCGCGGGAGGGCGCCTGGGCGGCGGCGGGCACGGCGGCGGCGGCGTTGACCTGGGCCAAGGTGGCGGCGACGAGGGCCTGGGTGGGCGCGTGGTCGGGCACGGACGCGCTGAGCTCCCGCAGGCGCAAGGAGAAGCGGTTGGCCGGGACTCCGACCTTAGGCGCCAAGGCCGCCTTCTGGGCCTCTAGGTCCGTCACCTGGCGCTGTAAGGTGACGAGGCGCTGGGAGAGCCGGGCGCGAGCGGCCTCGTCCACGGCCCCGGCGAGGGCGGCCTCGGCTTCAGCGACGCGCCGCCGGGCCAAGGTGAGCCGCCGGTCGAGCTCCTCTGTCGCCGCCGCGCCGTCCCAGACCGTCGCGCCCTCGACGAGCTCGACGCTCAGCACGCCGAGCTTCTTGCCTTGGCTGCCCGCGCCGAGCTCAAAGGCCTTGCCCCCGGCGAGGGGGCGGGGCTCGGGGAAGCTCGCCCCGACCTTGCCGTCGAGCACAAAGTCAAGGCCGGGGATGGCCTCGGCGAGGGACGCCGAGAGCCCGGCGCCGCCGGTGTGCAGGGCGATGAGCAGGTCCACGTCGCCGAGGCTCTTCGCGGCGGCTTGGGCGGCGGCGACGGGGTCGCTCACCACGCAGCCCCCGGCGGCCTCCTCCGCGCCGACCACACCGATGATGCCAACCTCCACCCCACCCCGGGTGACGCTCCGGGCGCCCGGCCAGCTCAGCTCCCCGCAGCGCAGGTTGCCCGCGAGCACGTTGAGCGGCGCGCTGATGCGGCTGAAGGTCTCCGCGCCCAAGGCGAGGTCCCCGGCGCCAGGGGTGAAGCCGTCGAGGCCCAAGAGCGCGTAGGCCTCGGCCTGGAGCGCCGCCTTCAGCGCCCGCTGGGCGCGGTCGGTCTCGGGGATCTCGGCGGACTTCCAGAACAGGTACCCGGCGTCAACAACGACGACAGAGCCCTCGGCCTGGGCCTCTACGAGCAGGGTGTTTCGCCTGGACAGACCGCCCAGAGGGTTCTTCGGTCACCCACAGGGCTCGATCTCACCGATGACGTGGCCGGTGAAGAGCAGGCTCAGGCGGCTTGGCGACGGCGGGTCGAGGGGCGCGGACTCCCCGCAGCCGAGCAGGGTGGCGCCAAAGAGCGCCGCGACGGCGAGGGGACGCGGCATGGCTCAGGAGCCCCAGCTCGCGGGGTCTACGCCGTCGTTCACGAGGCGGATGCCGCGCTCGATGAGGCGCACGTTGGCCAGGTCGATGAGCGAGGCGAGCTCAAAGTACCGAAACGCCCCGGCTCGGGCGACGTACACGCCGAGGTACTCGACGGGGGGCATGCCCGCGGCGCGGTCCACGCCGTAGCGGTGGGAGAGCACGGCGTAACAGATGAGCTGGCGGATGGTGTCGCGGGTGACGCCCGTCTTGCGCCCGACCTTCACGCTGATGAGCGTGCCGTCGAGGTAGAGGTCGGCCTCGGCGCCGCCGATCATCTCCGAGCCCAGCCCGAAGGTGGGCCCCAAGAGCAGGAGGTCCGTCGGCTCGAAGGACTCCCAAGGGATCACCTGATACAGACGGCGCAGCTCATCGACCTCAAGCTGGTCCCGGGGCGGGTCGATCTCGTGGATGGAGCTCCCCCGGACCACGCCGTCGAGGCAGGCCAAGGAGAGGCAAGCTTCAGCGGCCTGCTCGGAGAGCACGAGGTCGTCGTCGAGCAGGTCGAGCATCGCCCGGGCGTTCTGCACGCGGCGGGAGAGATCGCGGCTCATGATGGGGTCGGTGCGCCCGACGATGAAGGCCGCGGACTCGGCGGTGAGCTGCCCCGGCGGGGCGCACATCTTCCGGGCCGCGAGGCCAAACCGGAGGGCGTAATCAAAGGCTGCGTCCATCCGACCCGGGTTGGTGGTCGTCGGGGGGACGAGGACAGGGAGCTCAACGGGGCGCTCAAATGGCAAGATGTAGCGGTCTAAGAACTCACGTCCCATCGGGGACTGAATGACGCTGGTGACGCTCATGTCGTGGGCTCTGCCATGTCGAGTGTGCCGCGCTTTACGCGATGGTTCGTCCTCGGTCGAGGTGTCGATCGGAACGAACCGACATAACCCCCCCGGGGCGTCAGCGGCATTGAAATCTATTTCAATGCCCTTCACTCTGCCCCGTCGGGGCCTGGCGCGGGGGCCTCGACGCCCCGCTCCTCGTCGATGGCCTCCCGGCGGAGCGCCTTGTCGGAGTCCTTGTCCGACTTGCGGCTCTGCTCCCGGAGCGCGTCCTCCAGCACCTCCAGCACCGAGCGCTCGACGAGGTAGACCGGCGCCTCTTCAGCGAGCTTGGCGTAGACCCGCGGGATGGGCCGCTCTTCGCCCTCTTGTTCGCGGGCGGGGCCGTCCTTGCCGATGAGCAGGGTGATCGTGCGCCCGCTGGTGTCGGTCATCGTGATTGACGCCAGGGGATCGTCGAGGCCGTACCGGGCGAGGCTCGTCGGGGCGTCGTCCACAAACTCCTCGGCGTCAAGGCCAGCGGCGCGCATCGCCAGGCGACGCGGCGTGGAGCCCGAGACCGGCTGGCCGTCGCCCCACTGCCACACGTCCGCGACGGACTTGAGCGTCACGAGGCCCGTGGGGTCGTCGGGCTGGCCGTCGGCGGGGCGGAACATCGTGGCGCTGATCTGGGTGACCTCCAGGCCCTCCATGCGGGAGAAGCGCCGGAGGCGGAAGCTCTTGGTGTCGGCGTTGAAATCTTCGAGCAGCGCGTCCCGGGCCGCGTAGACCGTGCGGTCTCCTTCGACGAGCATGTACGCCAGGGGCTCGTCCGCCGTGGAGTCCGGCACCCGGTCGCCGACGCGCAGGGTGAGCGGATCGCGGCCGCCGAAGGTGAGCGTGATGCGGGCCCGGGGCGTGTCGAGGCCGTACTTGGCGAGGTCTCCGCCGGTCTCGGGGAGGTCCTCCACGAACCGCTGGGCCTTCAAGATGGTCACGCGGCCGAGCAGCGACTTCGCGTCGTCGGCGTTGATCGCCATCGCCGTCGGCTCCAGCATGTCCCAGCTCTGCTCCCCGGCGCGCTGGATCTTGAGGCGGCGGCCGCCCTCCAGCTCAGCCTCAAGGCCCGAGACGTCCTTCGTCTCGAAGGAGGCGAAGCGGCGCTCGCGGAACTCCTCCAGGCTCAAGGAGTAGTAGTCCACCGCGGCCTTCTTCACGGTGTAGATCGCGTCGCCGGGCAAGGGCTGGATGTAGTAGCTCACCGCGGAGGGGTTGGGGTCGCCCGCGCGGAGCTTGATCTCCCGGCCGTCGCGCAGGGTGAGCGTGACGGTGATCGCCTGCTTGCCGAGGCCGTAGAGCGCGAGGTCGTCCGTCGCCTCGACGACCATCGCCCGGGCGGTGAGGTCGTGGAGCTGGTGTTTGACGCGGTTCACCATCGTCCGAGACGCCGTGAAGCCCGAGTCCTCGATGATCCAGCCCGCCGGGGTCTCCTTCAAGGCGACGGTCACGCCGTCGGGGCGCTCGACGACGATACGCACGAGCTCCTGCTTCTCGAAGGTGAACAGGGGGCGCTCCAGGTCGCCGCGCTTGTTCGTCGGCGGCGGCGCCGGATCAAACACCTTCACCAGGATCAAGGCCGCGATCAGGACCACCGCCGCGAGGATCGTCCCACGAAACGCCTTCATCATTGACCCCTACGGTTGGCCCACACCGCCCCGCCCGCCAGCACGCTCAAGGCGGGGAGCAGGCCGAGCACCAGCCAGCGGATGCGGCCCTGGTCTTCGTCGGTGAGCGCGAGGCGGCGCACCCGCGTCGGCTTGCCGACGACGGCGAGGCGCGCGTCATCCCAGGTGAGCCAGCGCGCGGCGTTCACCGCGAAGCTCGGGTTGCCGGGGCCCTCGCCCATGATCACGTTGGAGAGCGCGTCGGCGTCGCCCATGAGCAGCACGCGGCTCACCCGTTTGCCCTCGTTGACGAGGCCCCCTTGGCCGGGGGTGAGCTCCAGGGCCACGGCGATGTCTACGGGCCCGATGAGGTCGATGTCGGGCTCGTAGACCGCCGCGCCCTTGTCGAGCGCGCCGCCGCGGTCGATCCAGCCGTCCCGGCTCGTGCGGAGCACGGTGCTCGGGGTGATCCAGCCGGGCAGCTCCTCGGGCACACGCACCGGGGCGACGTGGGCGACGACGGTGACGATGCGCTCCTCGCGCAGATCCTCGACGAGGCTGTGCCCGCCGTAGACCGGCACGGGGCGGTCGTTGTAGGGGAACACCCGGAGCTTGTCCATCACCACGCCCTCGGGGCTGGTGACGCCGAGGCGCTCGACGAGGTCAGGCAGGGGCGCGCCGGGATCCCAGAAGATGCCCACGGCGCCGCCGCTGGCGACGTAGGTGATGAGCGCGTCCTCTTCTGCGTCGGTCAGGGGCGCCTTGGGACGGGGGATGAGCAGGGCCGCGGCGTCCGTCGGCACGGAGGGGGCGCCCGCGCGCTCCCGGTCAAAGAAGAAGTCAAGCGGCTTGAGCTCGTAGTTCTCTTGGTCGAGCAGCGCCTTGAGCTCGCTGAGCCCGCCGGGGCCGCGCTCGTCGGGGTCGAGCTCACCGTGGCCGCGCAGGGTGTAGATGACCTTTCGGCGGTTGGAGAGGAGCTGCGCCGCCGCCCGGGAGAAGGCGCTCTCACCCAAGAACTCGAGGCTACGATCCGCGCCCGTGCCTTGGTTGCGGAAGATCTCCCGGGCCTTGAGGTCCACCCGCTGCTCGCCCCGGCGCACGACGAGGTGGCCGTACTCCGTGACGCCGAGGCTCTCGGCGGTGAGGCGCTCGCGGTCAAAATCGACGAAGCGGGTCTTCACCGTCGCGGAGTGGTAGTCCAGCTCCGCGAGGAGATCCTTCATCGCGCGGTCGCGGAAGAAGGTGTCGGCTTTGCCCTCCTGGGAGGAGAAGGCGATGACCTCCACCTCTTGGCCGTCGGCCGCGAGCAGCTCCAGCTTCTTGAGGGTGTCGGGCTGGAGCTGGTTGGTGCTGTCCGAGGAGAGATCCCAGCGCGCCCGGTTGCGGTCGGCCACGCCGTAGACGACGCCCAAGAGCGCGAGCACGAGCCCGGTGACGAGGGTGGCGTTGCCGCCGTAAGCGAGGCGGCGGCGCCATTGACGACTCAACGCCATCGCCGGGACTCCAAGGTGCGGAAGGTCAAGAAGAGGAACCCGAAGGTCAAGAGCGCGAAGTAGGCGATGTCCGCCGTGTCGATGACGCCCTTGGTGAACGAGCGCAGGTGCGGCAAGAGCGCGAGGTGGTCCAGCCGGGCCTGCCACTCCTCGCCGACGAGGCTCGACGCGCTGCCGACGAGCCAGAGCGGCATCAAGAGCACGATGCCGCCCATGCCCGCGGCGACCTGATCATCGGTCAACGAGGAGGCGAAGAGCCCCCCGGCGCAGAACACGCCGCAGGTCAGGAGCAGGCCGAGGTAAGACGTCGCCACCACGCCCCAGTCGGGGTCGCCGTAATACGCCAAGATGGCGACGAAGAGGCCCGTGCCGAGGAGCATCACGAGGCACAAGGTCAACGACGCCAGCCACTTGCCGACGAGGATGGCCACCGGGGAGACCGGCGAGGTCATCAGCATCTCGAAGGTGCCGGTCTTCTGCTCCTCCGCGAAGTGCCGCATCGTGAGCATCGGCAGCACAAACATCAGGGAGATGGAGACGTTGCCGAGCATCACCCGCAGGCTCGCCTCCCCGGTGAGCGCGATGCCGAGGTAAAAGAACACCCCGGCCAAGAACAAGAAGACGCCCAGAAAGACGTAGGCGAGCGGGCTCACGAAGTAGGTGAGCAGCTCACGCTTGAGGATCGCGAAGGTGGCGGTCACGCGCCCTCCCGGCCGACGATGGACAGAAACGCCTCCTCTAAGGTGGGGATGGTGCGCTCCAGGCCACGCACGCCCCAGCCACGGCCCACGGCCATGCTGGCGATGGCCGGGCGGGGATCGACGCCGGGCTCGGCCTCCACACGGAGCCCCTCCCCTTCGGGCTGCACGACCTTCACCTCGGCCAGGGCCCCTACGGCGCGGGCGACGGCGGCGGGCTCTACCCCCGGGGCGTCGAGGCTCACCCGGAAGTACGCCGGGGCGGCCTGGGCGCGCACGGCCTCCATGGTGCCCGCGGCGGCGATCTTGCCCTTGTTGATGAGCACGACCTGGGCGCAGAGCGCCTCGACCTCGGGCAAGATGTGGGTGGAGAGGATGATGGTGTGATCCCCAGCCAGCCCCGCGATGAGCTCCCGCACGCCGACGTTCTGCGCCGGGTCGAGGCCCGAGGTGGGCTCGTCCAAGATGAGCACCGGGGGGTTGTGCAGGAGCGCCTGGGCGAGCCCGACGCGCTGGCGGTAGCCCTTGGAGAGCGTGCCGAGCACCCGGCGCTCCCAGCCGCGCAGACCCACACGCTCCATCACCTCGCCTACACGGCGCAGGCGATCGGCCCGGGGCAGCTCACGCAGCTCCGCGCAGAAGCGCAGGTACTCGCCGACGGTCAGCTCGCGGTAGAGCGGCGGGGTCTCGGGCAGGTAGCCCACGCGGCGCTTGACCTCGACGGGGTCCTCGAACACGTCGAAGCCCGCCACGACGGCCCGGCCCTCGGTCGCGGGCAAGAACCCGGTGAGCACACGCATCGTCGTCGTCTTGCCAGCGCCGTTGGGCCCGATAAAGCCCAGCACATGACCCTTCGGAACCGAGAAGCTCACGTCCTCGATCGCCGTGAAGGCGCCATACCGTTTGGTGAGATGCTCAACCTCAATCATGCCGTCGCCGGGTCCGCGCCTCTCCGCGTCGACGCGACGACGACTTGCCGCGGCGGGGAGAGAGCATGGCGCTCTTTAATGCAAGGCGCGGCCCAGGCAAGCGTGGCCCTCTTCCTCAGCCTCGCCATGGCGGGCCTCGGCCGGGCCGAGGTGGTGGACCGGGTGCTGGAGGTCGTCGGGGACCGCGCGATCACCGAGACCGACCTCGGCTTTGAGATCGAGCTCTCCGCCCGGGACGTGAGCCCCCTGCCGCCCTTTGAGGACCCCGGCGGGGACCCGATGCGCCGCCTGGAGGACGTCCGCATCCTGCGCCTGCTCGCCGGGGACATCGCCACGTTCCAGCCCAGCGCCGCCGAGGTCGACGCCCGCCTCGCCGCCCTGCGCGCGACCTTCCCCGACGAGCAGGGCTACGAGTCCTTCTTGCTCCGCTGGGTCGATGATGAGGCCGGGCTCCGGGAGCAGATCTACGGGCGGATGGTCGCCGAGCGCTACGCCCTGCGCGCCTTGGGCGCCGTGGAGCTCGTCGAGGATCCCGCCGCCTGGACCGCCCGCTACGAGGCCTGGATGACCCCACGCCGCGCCGCCGTGCCCGTGCGGGTGGTCGGGGCCGCCGCGGCGCCGCCCCCGCCGAAGGGCCTGGAGTCACTGTGAACGACGCCGATCAAGGCCCCCTGCCCTTCCGCCTGCGCCCGGCCACCCTCGACGACGTGCCGCGCCTCGCCGCCTTGGAGGCCAGCGCCATGACCGGCGCCTGGACGGCGCAGGACCTCGCCGACGAGACCCGCTCGTCCCTCGCCCGCTTCGTGCTCGCCGAGTCCCCCGACGGCGAGGCCCTGGGCTACGCCTTGGGCTGGGAGGTCGCCGGGGAGACGCAGATCCTGCGCATCGCCGTCGGCGCGACGTTTCGCCGCCAAGGGCTCGGCCGGGCGCTTCTTGAGGCGCTGTGCGCCGCCTGCGGAGGTGGGGAGGCGCTCCTGGAGGTGCGCGCCTCGAACCTGCCCGCCATCACCCTTTATGAGCGCGCGGGCTTCGTCGTCACGGGCCGACGAGAGGCTTACTATCGCGACGGCGAGGCCGCGCTCTTGATGTCGCGGCCCCCCCTAAATCCTTGAGAAGACGACCACCGCCTTGCAAGGCGGCGGCAAAACGGCGACAATGACGCGACCAACCATGGAGACGCCATGAACCTTCGCCTGATCCTCGCTCTGCTCGGAACCTCCGCCCTCTTCGCCTGCGCCGGTGACAAGGAGGTCACTGACGACACCGCCCCGGCCCCCGACGACAGCGCCGTCGAGGGTGACGCCGACGCTGACTCCGACAGCGACTCGGACACCGACTCCGACTCCGACGCCGACGTGACCTACACCAGCTGGTCTGGCGTGGAGACCTTCTCCTACGACTTCTCCCTCTCGCCGGGCAACCGCGAGTGCGACATGATCTGGAACACCACCGGCACGCCCTCCACCACGGACTGCCCGGACTGCCTCTTCGCCTTCGACGTCACCCTGACCTACGACTCGGCGAACAGCGTCTCCTCCGACAACTGCTCCAGCCTCGCCGGTGACCTCGAGTACTCCTACGGCTACGTCGAGGACTACTACGGCTACCCCGCGATCACCTTCGCTTATGACTACTACGGCACCATCTACTGGTTCGCCTTCGGCGACGCCGAGTTCGACGCCAGCAACGACACGCTGAAGTACACCTCGGGCAGCTACGTCGACTACGCCTACAGCGGCTACTACACGGGCTACGTCACCTACTACTACACCCGCTACTACACGGGCGACGTCCAGCTCTCCAAGTGAGCTGAGCGCCCTCCGGGCTCTGGGGGAGGTGGTTCGCCACCTCCCCTTTTGTTTGGGCCCCCTTTTTTTGGACCCCCGATTTGTCAGCCGCGCAGGCGGATGAGGGCGCTGAGGCGCTCCTGGGGCAGGTCCACACGCAGCCGGGCCGCGGTGAGGAGGGCGTCCCAGGCCTCTTGGGAGCAGCCCGTCGTCGGGTGCACAAACCAGGCGTCGATGAGGCGCTGGAGCTGCCAGGCCGTCTCGCCGTCTTGAAGCGCCGTCGGCAGCAGCTCCAAGGCCGCCTCCAGCTCCCCCGGCGAGGCGCTGCCCGCGGCGAGGCGACCGGCGTAGACGGCGACGGTCTCCGCGGCGTCGAAGGGCAGGCCCTCGACCATCTGCAGGGCGCGCTCGAAGGCCTCGGCGGCCTGGGCAAAGTCGCGGCGGATCAAGGCGACCTCCCCGCAGAGCCGCGCCACACGCTGCATCACCCGGCCCTGGCGGCTGGCCAAGGCGAGCTCGATGGCGGCGTCGGCGGCGTCTACGGCCTCGGCGCGCTCCATCGCCGCCAAGGCCAAGGCGAGGCCGACGTTGAGCTCAGCGCGCTCGGCGAGCTGGCCCTCTGGGCTGAGGCCGAGGGCCCGGCGCCAGCCCATCGAGGATTCCAGGTGCCGCCCTCCGCGCCAGGCCGTCAGCGCCAAGGAGATCTCGCCCCGCAGCACCCGGTCGGCCTGGTCCATGCGGCGGCGGAGGTGTAAGGACCGCGCGAAGGCGGCGTAGGCGCCTTGGGTGTCGCCGATCCGGTAGAGCAGCTCGCCGATGGTCGCCGAGGCGCGGTCGATGAGCTCGATCTCGCCGAGGCGCTCCGCCTCCTCGCGGCACTCCCGGGCGAGCCGCAGGGCCTCGTTCACCCGGGCGGGGTCTGAAGACGCGAGGCGCAGCACCCGCAGGCGGCCGATGCGCACCCCGCGCGGGCGCCGGGCCTCCCGCTCGTGCAGGCGGTGCTGCCAGGCCGCCGTCGCCGTGCCGTCCCCCTCCCAGCCATGCAGCCGGGCGAGCTGGTCGAGGAAAAAGTCTTGCGCCGCCGAGACCTCCGCCAGGGGGAGCGCCGGGCTGTCGGGATCGGCCCGGGTGGCGTAGTCCAGGGCGTTGAGGGCCTGCTGGGCGGCGTCGGCGCGGCGCTCGACCCCGGCCAAGGCGGCGCTGCGGGCGTGGTGGGCCCAGGCCAAGGCCCAGGGGCTCTCCGGCGCGGCCATAGGCACGGCGCGGGCCTCCTCGACGGCGCGCTCGGCGAAGGTCAGGGCCTCGGGCATGTGCTGGCGGCGGCGCGCGTTGCAGAGCGCGAGGCGGGTGTAGAGCAAGGAGCGCGGGAGGGGCGCGGTCTCGACGTTGAGGGCGGCGAGGAGGTGGTGCTCCAAGAAGGCCGCCAGCTCGTCGTCGGAGCCCTGGGGGCGCAGGGCGCTGGCCGAGTTGGCGATGAGGGTGTGGACCTCGGCGCGCTCGGCGGGGGTGAGCTTGGGGTCGAGGGTCAAGAGCGTCTCGCCCAGGAGCAGGACCCCGGAGAAGCCGTAGGCGTCAAACGACCCGCGGATGGCCGCGAGGGTCAGCGCCCGGGCCTCGGCCCCGCCGCCGCTGACCATGGCGCTCCAGGCGCGGCGCTCCAGGTCGTCGTCAAAAGGCGCCAAGGGCAGGGGCGCGAGGCGCGTCTCGGGGTTCATCGGCGACGGCCCGATGAGCTGCTCCGGGCGCGCGCCGGTCTGGGCGAGGAGCTGGGTCAGCTCGACGTCGGCGAGGCGCCACATGCGGCGGCCGTGGAGGTCGTCGGGCTCACCGCTCGGGTCGTGGCCGATGGTGAGCGGCGGCCGCGCGCTCGACGGCAGGCTGAGCCAGGCGTAAGCCATCGCCGTGAGGCTCTCGACGTCGATCGCGGCGAGGTCGGGGATCGACACCGCCCGGCACCGCGGGAGGAGCACCGCGCAGAGCGCCCCGGCGCCGCCGACGGCCGGCCGATAGACGCTCGGCACAAGGGGCAAGAAGCTCAGCAGGCGCGGAGGCGGCGACGGCGGCGCGCCGAGGCCACGGAACACCCGGGAGAGCGTGGCCCGATAGGGGTGGACGACCTCCTCGACCCACTGCAGGCCGAGCTCCTCGATGGACCAAGAGAGCAGGCGCCGCAGGCCGCCCCAAGGTCGCGAGACGCCGCCTCTCAGCACGAGCGCGTGGCGCTGGTCGGGCCAGAGGGCCGGGTCCCGAGCGAGCTGCTGCTTGGGACCGAACAGCACACGAAGCGATGTCGGCGAGGTGAGGGTCACCGCGCACTTTTAACCCCTGCGGAGGCCCGCAGGGGCGCTAGAACACGCTCCTCCACAGGAGCGCGACATGATGACGCGCCAGAGCCTATCCAGCGCGCGCCGAGGATGAAGCTTCTAGCGCCGCGCTGTGACGCCGACGCGATCGTCGTTGGCGCGTTCGCGGCGCAGACGCTCCGCCGAACGCAGAGAGTGGTCGGTCACGCCGAGGGTGCGTTCATGCTCGTCCGCCCCAAGGGAGACGGCGACCTTGGGGTTGAGCAGGTGGAGCTTCATGGGCACCTCGCTTGTCGAATCACAAGCGATAGTTTCATTTCAATCTATTTCAGAGTCGAGGGCCGCGCGCAAGGATCGTGTGAGGGCTCCCAGCGAACCGGCAGAATCGTCGCGTTGTTCAGCGACAATTCGCACCAACGCGGAGCCCACGACGACGCCGTCCGCGGCGCGGGCGACGAGGCGCGCGTCCTCAGGGGTCGCCACGCCGAAGCCGACGGCCAGAGGAAGCCCCGCCAAGGAGCGCACCCGGGCGATCCGCTTGAGGAGCGCCTCATCCCCGGCGAACGCCGCCCCGGTCACCCCGGTCATTGAGACGTAATATAAAAACCCCGCGCCAGCCTGGGCGATGGCGGCCACGCGGTCGTCGGGGGTCGTCGGCGCCACGAGCAGGATGGGGTAGACGCCCCGGGCGCGCAGGGCGTCGCGCAGCTCCGGCTCCTCCTCCGGCGGGCAGTCCACACAGAGCAGGCCGTCGATGCCGACCTCGGCGCAGCGCCGGGCGAGGCGCTCATAGCCGTAGGCCAGAAACGGGTTGAGGTAGCCGAACAGCACCAGGGCGGCGTCCCCTTTGAGCTGCTTGGCGAGGTCCAGCGCGTCGTCGAGGCACGCCCCGGCGGCCAAGGCGCGCTCGCTGGCCTGCTGAATCGCCGGGCCGTCGGCGCCGGGGTCCGAGAACGGCACGCCGATCTCGACGACGTCGGCGCCGCCGTCGATGAGCGCCTGAAAGAGCGGCAGGTGGGCCTGGGGGCTCGGGTCCCCGGCGCAGAGATAGGTCACCAGCACCTTTCGCCCGGCGCCGAACACCCGGTCAAGGCGGTTCTCGCTCGTCATAAGCCCAGCTCCCGCACGAGGGTCTCCATGTCTTTGTCGCCGCGCCCGCTCAAGTTCACGACGATGTGGGCGTCCCGGCCGGTGAACTGAATCACCCGGGGCAGGGCCGCCAGGGCGTGCGCCGTCTCTAAGGCCGGGATGATGCCCTCACTCAAGGCCAAGGCCCGGGTGGCCTCCAGGGCCTCGTCATCCGTCGCCGAGAGGTACCGCGCCCGGCCCGTGTCGTTGAGCCAGGCGTGCTCGGGGCCCACGCCGGGGTAGTCCAGGCCCGCGCTGATGCTGTGCGCCGCGGCGACCTGGCCCTTGTTGTCTTGGAGCAAGTACGTCTTCTGGCCGTGGAGCACGCCGATCTGGTTGCCGAAGATCGACGCCGCGTGACGCCCCGTGCCGAGCCCAGCGCCCGCGGCCTCGACGCCGAACAACATCACGCTCATGTCGTTGCGGAAGGCGTGGAAGATGCCCATGGCGTTGCTGCCGCCGCCCACACAGGCCACGACCGCCGCGGGCAGCTCCACACCCTGGGCCTGGAGCTGCCGCCGGGTCTCCTCGCCGATGACCGCCTGCAGCTCCCGCACCATCACCGGGTAGGGGTGGGGCCCGGCGACGGAGCCGATGCAGTAGAAAGTATCGCGAACGTTCGTCACCCAGTCCCGCAGGGCCTCGTTCATCGCGTCCTTGAGCGTCTTGGTCCCTGAGCGCACCGGGCGGACCTCGGCGCCGAGGAGCTTCATGCGGGCCACGTTGAGGCGCTGGCGCTCGGTGTCCTCCTCGCCCATGTAGACCACGCAGGGCAGGCCGAAGAGCGCGCAGGCCGTCGCCGTCGCCACGCCGTGCTGCCCGGCGCCGGTCTCGGCGATCACCCGGGTCTTGCCCATCCGTTTGGCGAGGAGCACCTGGCCCATGCAGTTGTTGATCTTGTGGGCGCCAGTGTGGTTGAGGTCCTCCCGCTTGAGCCAGAGATGGCAGCCGAGCTGCTCGCCGAGGCGCCGGGCGCGGTAGAGCCGGGACGGGCGGCCGACGTAGTCCTCCAGAAGCCCCCGCAGGGTGGCGCGGAAGCTGGGATCGGCCCAGGCGCTCTCCCAGGCGGCGGTGAGCTCCTCCAGGGGCGGGATGAGGGTCTCGGCGACGTAACGACCCCCGAAGGGCCCGAAGTGGCCGCGGGGATCAGGGACTGCGGGCATCTTGGCTCCTGCATCCGCGCAGAAACGCGGAGATCTTCTCAAGGCTCTGATGGCCAGGGGACGACTCTACGCCTGAAGCGACATCGACGCCGAAGGGTTGCACCTCGGCGACGATCTCGGCGACGGTCTCGGGCTTGAGGCCCCCCGCGAGCACGAGCTCCCCGAGGCGCGCGGCCTCCCGGGCGAGCTTGAGATCGACGGTCTTGCCCGTGCCCCCGTGCTCCCCCGGGGCGAAGGCGTCGAGCAAAAACCGCCGCCCGGCCCGGGCCCGCAGGGTCTCCATCACCCCAGGCGCCGCGGCGAAGGCCCGGAGCTGGTTCACGCCGAGCCAGGCGCCGAAGCCGTCGGGCAGGTCCCCGTGGAGCTGCACCGAGGTGGGGCCGACGTGGTCCACCCAGGCCGCGAGCTGGTCCTCGCTGGGGTTCACGACGACGAGGAAGGTCTCTGTCGGCGGGCGGCCGTCCTGGCGCTCGGCCTCGCGTAAGGCGGCGCAGATCTCCGCGGCCTCCTCCAGCGAGATCGACCGAGGTGAGGGCGGGTAGAGGTTGAGGCCCACGGCGTCGGCGCCTTCAGCCCGGGCGTGGAGCGCGGCCTCGGGGCGACGCACGCCGCAGATCTTCACCCAGAGCCGCGCCACGGCCTAGCCGCCCAAGAGCGCGGCCAGTGCGGCGCCGGGGTCGGGGGCGCGCATGAGCGCCGTGCCGATGAGCGCGGCGTCGGCCCCGGCGTCGGCGGCGCGGCGCAGGTCGTCGGCGGTGGAGAGCCCGGACTCCGCCACGCGTAAGATCCCGTCGGGGATGGTGCGGAGGAGCGCAAGGGCCCCCTCGGCGTCGATGGTGAGGCCCCGGAGATCCCGGGCGTTCACCCCGATGATCCGCGCCTCGGCCCGGAGCGCGACGGCGAGCTCGGCGGCGTCATGAACCTCCACGAGCGCCTCCAGGCCCACCTGCTCCGCGGCGCGCAGCATGTCGCGCAGCCGGACCTCCCCCAACATCGCCACGATGAGCAGGGCCGCGTCCGCGCCCCAGCCCCGGGCCTCCTCAAGCTGGATGGGGTGAATCAAGAAGTCCTTTCGCAGCGCCGGGATGCCCACCCGGGCGCGCACGGCGGCCAGGTCGCTGAGCTTGCCGCCGAAGTCGGGCCCGTCGGTGAGCACACTCACGGCGGCGGCCCCGGCCCGGGCGTACCGCGCGGCGAGCTCCCCGGCGTCAGCGTCGGGGCGCAGGTCGCCGAGGGAGGGGGAGCGGCGCTTGACCTCGGCGATGATGGAGAGGCCGACCCCCGGGTGCCGGAGGCCCCGCAGCGCCGCGGCGAGGGAGCGTGTCGTCGGGCCCTGGAGCGTCGGCGGGTGGCGCAGGAGCGCCTGGACCTCGGCCTCTTTGCGGGCGTTGACCTGGGCCAAGAAGCCGACGGGCGGCGGCGGCGCGGCCGGAGCTGGGAGGGGCGCGGGCTGGGGGAGCAGGTCGAGGGTGACGGGCTGGCTCGGCGACGGCACCGTCAAGGGCACCGCCGGGTTCGGGGGCCCCTCCACGACGCTCGGGAGCGGCGGCAGGGCGAGGTCGAGGGCCACCGGAGATGAGGCCCGGGGCAGCGGCGCGGGCACAGGCTGGGGCCGCGGGAGCTCTGGTGTCGCCGGGGCGGGCGGCTCAGCGGGGCGGGCCAAGGCCTCGGCCCGGCGCTGGGTGTGCTCGACGAGGCGGTCCAGGGTCCAGCGCGCCCGCCCATCGGCCAAGGCGGCCTGGGCCTGGGCGACGCCCTCTCGTACGCTCTCGGCGCGACCGGCGGTGTACAAGGCCGCCCCGGCGCCCAAGGCCACGGCGTCGGCCTGGGGGCCCTGGGCGCCGTTGAAGATCTCCCGCAAGATCGCCGCGTTCTGCGCCGCGTCACCCCCGGCCAAGGCCGAGAGCGGCGCGCGCCGGAGCCCGAGCTCCTCGGGGCTCAGGGTGTAGACACGCACGACGCCGTCGCGCAGCTCGGCGACCTGGCTCGGCCCGCTGAGGCTCAGCTCGTCGATCCCGCCGTCGCCGTGTACGACCAGGGCGCGCTCGGCGCCGAGCTCATGGAGAACGTGGGCCAAGGGCTCGACCCACTGGGGGTCATAGACGCCGAGGACCTGGTGCCGCACCCCGGCGGGGTTCGTGAGCGGCCCCAAGAGGTTGAACAGGGTGCGCACGCCGAGCTCCCGGCGCGGGGCGACGGCGTGGCGCGTGGCGGCGTGGTGGGCCGGGGCGAACAAGAAGGTGACGCCGACCTCCTGGGCGCATCGCGCGAGCTCCTCTGGGGGCAGGTCGAGGTGCACGCCCAGGGCCTCCAGCACGTCCGCCGAGCCCGAGCGGCTGGACACCGCCCGGTTGCCGTGTTTGGCGACGGTGGCCCCGGCCGCGGCGGCCAACAAGGCGGCGCCGGTGGAGAGGTTGAAGGTGCCCGACTGGTCACCGCCGGTCCCGCAGGTGTCTACGGCGTTGTGGTGCTCGGCGAGGCGCACCCGGAGGGCGTGGCGGCGCATCACCCGGGCGGCGGCGGCGATCTCGCGGATCGTCTCGCCTTTGGCCCGTAGGGCGATCAGGAAGCCCGCCGTGGCCGCGGCGCTGAGCGCCCCGGTCAACAGCGACTCCATCACGCCCTCGACCTCCTCCGCGTGCAGCTCCTCACGGCGCAGGAGCCGCTCTAAGGCCCCGCGGATCAGGCTCCCGCTCATCGTCCCTCCAAGAAGTTGCCGAGCAAGGCCATGCCTCCTTCGGTCAGGATGCTCTCGGGGTGGAACTGTACACCCTGGGCCGGGCGGGTCTTGTGGCGCAGGCCCATGATGAGGCCGTCTTCAGTCCAGGCCGTGACCTGCAGGCAGTCCGGCAGGCTCGCCCGCTCGACGATGAGGGAGTGGTAACGGGTCGCCGTGAAGGGTGAGGGCAGCCCGGTGAACACGCCCTCGCCGGTGTGGTGGACCGGCGAGGTCTTGCCATGCATGAGGCTCGGCGCGCGCACGACCTTGCCGCCGAAGATCTGGCCCAAGGACTGATGGCCCAGGCACACACCTAAGGTGGGGATGCGGTCGGACCAGTCACGCAAGGCCGCCAAGGACACCCCGGCGGAGTCCGGATCGCCTGGGCCAGGGCTGATGAGCAGGCGGTCCGGGGCGTAGGCGCCGATGTCTTCAGAGCGCAGCTTGTCGTTGCGCACCACGTCCACGGCGGCGCCGTGCATCTGGAGGTACTGCACGAGGTTGTAGGTGAAGGAGTCGTAGTTGTCGATGACGAGGACCTTCACAGCCCCTCCCCGATGAGCGCCAAGGCCCGCAGCACCCCGGCGGCCTTGTTGATGGTCTCTTGGTGCTCGGCGGCGGGCACGCTGTCGGCGACGATGCCCGCGCCGACCTGCAGAGACCACTCGTCCCCCCGGCGCACCGCCGTCCGGATGGCGATGCAGAGGTCAAGCTCGCCGGTGAACCCGACCCAGCCCACGGCCCCGCCATAGAGGCCCCGGGGCTCAGGCTCAAGCCCATCCAAGAGCTGCATCGCCCGCACCTTCGGCGCCCCGGAGAGCGTGCCCGCGGGGAAGGTCGCCCGGAGCACGTCAAAGCCGGTCTTGCCCGCCGCGAGCCGCGCCTTCACCGTCGAGACGATGTGCATGACGTGGGAGTAACGCTCGATACGCATGAGGTCGGTGACCTTCACCGTGCCCGGCGCGGCGATGCGGCCGAGGTCGTTGCGGCCCAGGTCCACGAGCATGACGTGCTCGGCGCGCTCCTTGGGGTCGGCGAGGAGCTCCTCCGCCATCGCCGCGTCGGCCTCCGGCGTGGCCCCCCGGGGCCGGGTGCCCGCGATGGGGGCGACCATCACCTCGCCGCCTTGGGCGCGCACCATGACCTCGGGGGAGGCGCCGACGACGAGCTGCTCGGGGTAGTCGAGGTAAAACATATACGGCGAGGGGTTCGTGGCCCGCAGCGCCCGATACACGTCGAAGGCGTCCCCGGCGAACTTGAACCGGAAGCGCTGGGAGAGCACGACCTGAATCGCCTCGCCCGCGGCGATGTGCTCACGGATGGCCTCTACGCCCTGCTCGTACCGCTCCTTCGTGGTGTTGGAGCGCTGCTCGGTGACCTGGGCCCGCACCTGGGGGCGGCTCGGCGAGGCGAGGCGGAGCGTATGAATGGTGCGCTGGATGTCTTCTCGCGCGGCCTCATACGCGGGCGCCGGGTCGGCGCCGGGGGTGGTCAGCACGACCCGCACGACCTGGATGCGGTGCCGCACGTTGTCGAAGATGAGGAGCGTGCGCGGCACGGCGAAACACAGCGTCGGACCGGGGTCGGGCCCGCCGGGGTGCTCAGCAGCGAGCTTCTCCCACCAGCGCACGGCCTCCCAAGACACCCAGCCGACAGCGCCGCCGGGGAAGGCCGGGGGCTCGGGGAGGCTCGCCGGGGCGTAGCGTCCGAGCTGCTCCTGCAGGTAGGTGAGCGGGTCGTCGCGCTCCTCGCTGTGAACGACGACGCCACCCTCCACACGCTCACACACCCGTCCCCGGGCGCGCACGACGAAGGCCGGGTCGAGGCCGAGCACGCTGTAGCGCCCCCAGGTCTCGCCGCCCTCGACGGACTCCAACAAGAAGGTGTTGCCCCCGGCGCCCGCGGTGACCTTCAAGAAGGCCGAGACCGGGGTGTCGAGGTCGGCGAGGATCTCCTGCCACACCGGGATCGCGACGGGATGATCCGCCGCGGCGAGGTCGCTGAACTGCTGAAGCGTAGGTTTTGCCACGCCGGGGCTCTATTCCGGGCGGGGTGGCGGTGGCAAGGAGGGGGCGCGTGTGTCGGCACACAGACGCGGCCGCCTCAGTTCACCCCAAGCACATCACCGCTCCCGCCTCACCAGCCCCACCCCCAGCGTCGGGAGCACGTCCCACTGCGCCAGGCCGCTCGGCCGGGCCCAGGTGCCGCCGCTCGTGGCGCTCACGCCCACGGCGAGGCGCAGGGGCCCGTGGCGCCAGGCGACCCCGGCCACCGCGCCTCGGGGGAAGAACAGGGCCGTGTGCAGGCCCGCCGACCAGGTGAACTCCGAGCCCTCGGTGATGGGCCGCTCGTAGACGACGCTCTGGGAGTGGATGGAGAGCCCGAGGTAGAGGTTCTCCACGGGCAAGGCCAGGACGGGCTTCACCTGGGTGACGTAGCGCACCCCGCTCCGGGCAGGGTAGGCCAGGAGGCTCGGCGCCTCGTAGTTGATCCAGGCCCCGGTGTCTTCGCTCAGGAGGTCCACGCGGTCGAGGCGCAGCTCGGCGGCGGAGGTGGCGGTAGAGAGCGCCAAGGCGGCGAGGATCATGGCGCGAGCCCCGGGTCGTCGGTGATGAGCGCCATGACCGGCCACTTGCTGTAGTGCTGAAGCAGGCGCTCGCTGTTCAGCGTCCAGATCTGCACGTCGAGGCCCGCCTGGGCCGCGAGCTCGACGGTCTGCCGGTTGATGGTCTGGTAGGGCATACACAGGCCCTCGGCGTCGATGGCCCGGGCCTGGTCGATGAGGTCGTGAACCCCCGTCGTCGTCAGCAGCTCGCTGGTGAGCGCGATCACCGCCGCGCTCTCGCCGGGCGGAAACCGCGGCGTCGTGAAGGAGATCGGCAGCTCGGGCAGCTCAGCCTTCATCGCCACGAGGATCTCGGGCAGGTTGGCGCTCGCGTACGCCGGGTTGGGGAGGTCCGCCGCGCGGTAGGCCTCGGCGAAGGCCCGGGCCATGTCTTCTGGCGGCGGGGACTGGCCGGGCTCGTACTTGAGATCGAGGTGCAGGAGCAGCTCGGGGTCTTGGGCGAAGATGTCCAGGGCCTCGGCGAAGGTGGGCATCGGCGCCGGGTCGAGCTGGGCGTTCGGCGTCTCGGGGTCGGGCAAGGCGCCGCAGAGGTAGCCCGACTGCAGCTCCTCCACGGTGAGATCCTTGACGTAGATCGTCTCGGTGACCGGCTCGCCGTCCATGGTCGTGCAGGTCTCTTTGCGGATCGTCGGGTCGTGGCTGAGCACGGCGACGCCGTCCGCGGTGACGACGAGGTCAAACTCGACGCCGTCGTCGCCACGGGCAACGGCGGCCTCAAACGCCGCCAATGAGTTCTCCGGCCACAAGGCGGCGCCGCCGCGGTGGGCCTCGATGAGCGGGTCGCCGTTGTCGATGGCGCCGCAGGCGAAGAGCGAGAAGAAGATGGGGATCATCCGCCAAGGGTAGCAGAGACCGTGCCTCGGCGTGATCGGCGTTTATGCTGTAGGTATGGACACCCCCGGCGCGCTCTACGGCTTCGCCCCGCCCACCGTCTCTGGCCACAAGGTCACGATCCCCGGCTGGACGGGCAGGCTGCGGGTCGCCCACATCACGGATCTGCACTTCGGCGTCGTCACACCGATGGCGCTCCAGCGTGAGGCCGTCGCCCAGGTCAACGCCGCGCGCCCGCAGCTCACGGTGCTCACCGGGGACTTCATCTGCCGCGGCCGCTCGTTCTTGGACCGCATGACCGAGACCCTCGCCGCCATCGAGGGCCCCAAGCTCGCCGTGCTCGGCAACCACGACCACTGGAGCGACGGCCCCGGGGTGCGCGCCGCGCTTGAGCGCGCTGAGGTCGAGGTGCTCGTGAACGCCTGGACCCGCTTCGGCGTCGGCGAGGACGCCTTGCCCATCGTCGGCCTCGACGACTACGGCACCGACCACCACGACGTGGACCTCGCCACCCGCGGCCTCGGCGCCACCCCCGCCTTGGCCCTGAGCCACAACCCCGAGTCCGCCCCGCTCCTCTGGGGCCGCGGCGGGCCCAAGGTCGTGCTCTCCGGGCACACCCACGGCGGCCAGCTCCACGTCCAGGGCTGGACGGAGACCATCTGGCGGAAGCTCGTCAACGTGCGGTACCTCAGCGGCTTCTACACCGAGGAGGGCTTCCAGGTCTACGTCAACCCCGGCGTCGGCGCGTCCGTCGTGCCCTGGCGCTACGGGCGCCCGGCGATGCGCACGGTGAGCGTGCTCGACCTTGAGGGCGGCTGAAGCCCGCGCTCAGGCCGCCCGGGGCGTGATGAAGTAGGAGAAGGCCCGGAGCGCGCTGGTGATCGGCGTGGTCGTCGTCTCGATGAGGCGGCGGCCGAGGTCGAGGCGCTCGGGGTCGGCCACGGCCTTCTGGCGCTCGGCGAGGACCAAGGCGAGCCCGGCGTAACGCGCCGCCCGGTTCAAGAGCGCGGCGTCGTTGTCGGGGTAGGCCCGCAGGAACGGCGCGATGAGCTCCATGTCGGCCCCGGACTGCAGCCAGCGCGCCAACAAGAGCCCGAGATCCCGCGCCGGGTCACCGGCCCCGGCCTGCTCCAGATCGACGAAGCGCAGGTCGTGCTCGGCGACGTAGAAGTCATCGGGGCTGGGGTCGCCGTGGATGAGCGCCGAGGTGTGGCGCTCGGACTCGCGGAGCAGGCCCGCGGCCTCGGGCACGGCGGCCTCAACCCGCTGCCGCCAGCGGCTCGCCTGGGCGGCGCCGTCGGGGAGCAGGCTGCGGAGCGGGGCCTCCTCCCCGGCGCGGTGGAGCTGGCCCAAGGCGTGGCCGAGGCGGAAGGCGTCGGTGGGGCTCACCAGGCGGGCCACGGTGCGCTCCAGCACGCTGCGCTGGCCCCGGGAGACGTCGGAGAGCAGGAGCCGGCCCTTCACCGTGTCGTGGTGAAGCACTGAAGGCACCACCCGGCGCCCCAAGAGGCGGCCCACGGCGGAGAGCGCGGCGTGCTCGTGGCTCGCCTCGGCGCGGCCGCCCTCGTGATCTTTGAGCCAGGCCACGCCGCCGTCGGCGAGGAGGAGCCGCATCACCCGAGGAGACCGCCCCGGCTGGGGGCGCGCGTCCAAGACCCTCGGTCCGCTCCAGTCCTCATCACCGATCACGACATCTTCTCCACGAAGCTGGCTCTGGCTGGCCATAGGTGAACCCTCCCGCTGGAAGGCCCCCTCGCGAGTGAGGGGACCCTGGGGGCCGCCCTGGACTGCCAGGGCGACCCCCGCCCGGCGCGTCACCGCCCCCTCCCAGTGGCCCCACGGGATCCCGCGGGGCCTGCTCACTGTCGCGCCATCGCCAAAACAACAAGCAATTCTTGTGCCAGATCGGGCTACGCGGTTTTCGGCGCCGCTAGGGCCGGTGGTCGCGTCGGATCTGTCACACCTGAGGGCTGTTTTGGCCTCCAGGTGTGACACCCCTCCCCCACCGCCGCCGCCTCTGGTATGGTCCAAAGCCCCCACAAGAGGAGAGGTCTCCTTGGCGACGCTCAGGCTTGACGGTGTCCGCAAATCCTACGGCGACGTGCACGTCCTCCACAAGGTCAGCATGGACGTCGCTGACGGGGAGTTCTTGGTGCTCGTGGGGCCCTCGGGCTGCGGGAAGTCTACGCTCCTGCGCTGCATCGCGGGCCTGGAGGAGATCACCGGCGGCGACCTCTACATCGGCGACCGCCGGGTGAACGACCTCGCCCCCCGGGACCGCGACGTGGCGATGGTCTTCCAGTCCTACGCGCTCTACCCCCACATGACCGTGCGGGAGAACATGGCCTTCGGCCTGCGGGTGCGGGGCACGGCTGAAGACGAGATCACCCGTATGGTCAACCAGGCCGCCGACATGCTGGCGCTCGGGCCCTACCTCGATCGCCTGCCCAAGGCGCTCTCCGGCGGGCAGCGCCAGCGCGTCGCCATCGGCCGGGCCATCGTGCGGCGGCCCAAGGTCTTCTTGTTCGACGAGCCGCTCTCGAACCTCGACGCCGCCCTGCGGGGGCAGATGCGCGTCGAGCTCAAGCGCCTGCACCGCGACCTGAGCGCCACCATCGTCTACGTCACCCACGACCAGGTCGAGGCGATGACCCTCGCCGACCGCATCCTCGTGCTCAACGGCGGCCTCGTGCAGCAGCTCGGCACCCCGTCCGAGCTCTTTGACACCCCGGCGAACCGCTTCGTGGCGGGCTTCATCGGCTCCCCGGCGATGAACTTCTTGAAGGGCCAGGCCCAAGGCGGCCAGGTCACCGTCGAGGGGCTGAGCTTCCCTTGCCAGGCGAGCGGCGAGGTAGAGGTGGGCCTGCGCCCGAACGACCTCGTGCTCTCCCGCGGCCCCGGCCCCCAGGCCACCGTAGACGTCGTGGAGCACCTCGGCTGGGAGATGTTGGTGCACCTGCAGCTCGGCGCCCACAAGCTCGCCGCCCGGGCCGAGACCGCCGTGATGGGTGACCTCAAGCCCGGCGACAAGCTCGCCGTCGCCGCCGAGCGCGCGCACCTGTTCAGCGTCGCCACGGGCCTGCGCGTCCAATGAGCCCCCTCCTCCCCCTCGCCGCCGCGCTCATGGCCTCGGCCCCCGCTGAGGCCGTCGAGCTGACCGTCTGGCACGCCTACCGCGGCGACGAGCGCGCCGCCCTGGAGGCCCTGCTCACCCGCTACGACGAGGCCCACCCCGAGGTCGAGCTGCGCCCCTTGGCCTTGGCGTATGAGAGCTTCGTCACCAAGCTGGAGGCCGCCGCCCCCCGCGGGAACGGCCCGGACCTGTTCATCGGGGCCCATGAGCGTGTGGGCCAGTGGTCGGCGACGGGCCTCGTCGCGCCGCTCACCCTGGACACCTCGGGCCTGCACCCGGCCACGGTGGCGGCCCTCACCTACGACGGCCAGCTCTACGGCGTGCCGCTCGCCTACAAGTGCCTCGCGCTCTACTACAACACGACGATGGTGCCTAGCCCTCCGCGCACCACCGACGAGCTCGTCGCCCAGGCCGTCGCGCTCACCCGGGGCGACACCTTCGGCCTCGTGTTTGAGGCCGACGCGCCCTACTTCTTCGCCCCCTGGATGCACGGCTTCGGCGGCGGGGTGTTTGACGCCGCCGGGGAGCCGTCCTTGGCCTCCGCCGAGAACGCCGCGGCCTTGGCCTTCGTGGCCGACCTCGCCCGAGAGAAGAAGGTGATCCCCGAGGAGCCCACCGGCGCCTTGGTCACCCAGCTCTTCAACGACGGCAAAGCGGCCATGGTCGTGAACGGGCCCTGGCTCTTGGGCGAGCTCAAGCCGGGCCTGCCCTTCGCCGTCGCGCCCCTGCCCGTCGTGAGCGCCACGGGCAAGCCCGCCGCGCCGTATCTCACCGTCGAGGGCGCCATGGTCTCGGGCTTCGCCGCCCACCCCGCCGAGGCCCGGGCGCTCGCCGAGTGGCTGGCGAGCCCCGAGTCGGCCCTGGAGCGCGCGGTGAAGGGCCGCCAGTCCGTGGCCACCTTGGCGGCCTATGACGACCCCACCGTGGCCGCCGACCCCATCCTCTCGGCCTTCCGCGCCCAGCTCGACGCCGCCGTGCCGATGCCCAACAAGCCGCTCATGGCGTCCACCTGGGAGCCCATGGCGAAGGCCCTGCGCCGGGTGATGCGCGGCGACTACACGCCCCAGGGTGCATTGGACGAGGCCGCGACCGAGCTCGCCGTCACCACCCGGCCCGAGCCGCCCCCGGCGGACCCCACCCTCGCCTGGATCACCCTGGGCCTCGGCCTCGCCGCGGCGCTCGGCGCCTTCGGCCGCCAGCTCGTGAACCCCAAGGTGCGGGCCGACATCAAGCGCTGGGCCTTCGCTTACCTCTACGTCGGCCCGGCGGCGCTCGCGATGAGCGTGCTCGTGATGTTGCCCTTCGTGGTGGGCGCGGCGGTGAGCCTCTTCTCCCACAAAGACGGCCAGTTCACCTACGTCGGCCTCGCGAACTACCTCGACATCCTCCTCGCCCGCGACTGGCCCATCACCTCGGCCCTGTCGTTCTACTTCACCCTCGTCATCACGGTCTTGTGGACCTTAGCGAACGTGGTCCTGCACGTCGGCATCGGGCTCGGCCTGGCGCTCATCCTGCGGGAGCCCTGGGTGCGGCTGCGGGGGCTGTGGCGGGTGCTGCTCATCTTGCCCTGGGCCATCCCCAACTACATCACGGCGCTCATCTGGAAGGGCATGTTCCACCGGCAGTTCGGGGCGATCAACGCCATCCTCGACGCCGTGGGCCTGGAGCCCGTCTCTTGGTTCGCGAGCTTCTCGACGGCCTTCTCCGCGAACCTCATCACGAACACCTGGCTCGGCTTCCCGTTCATGATGGTGGTGACCTTAGGCGCGCTCCAGGCCATCCCGCGGGAGCTGGAGCAGGCCGCTGAGGTGGACGGCGCGAGCGCCTGGCAGCGCTTCCGCCACGTCACCTGGCCCCTCTTGACCCCGGCGCTCCTGCCCGCGGTGGTCTTGGGCAGCGTGTGGACCTTCAACATGTTCAACATCATCTTCTTGGTGAGCGGCGGGGAGCCCGACAGCCAGACGGAGATCCTCATCTCTGAGGCCTACCGCTGGGCGTTCACCCGGCAGGCCCGCTACGGCTACGCCTCGGCCTACGCCGTGCTCATCTTCTTTGTGCTCTTGGGCTGGTCACGGCTCGGGAACCGCGTCGCCGGTCGGAAGGTGCTCTGATGTCTCAGCCAAGCCAAGGCAACGCGCCGCCTGTGTGGGTGCTGCTCGTCACCCACCTCATCCTCGTGGTCACGACCCTGGCCGTGCTCTACCCGGTCTTGTGGGTGCTCAAGATGGCGCTTACGCCGAGCCAGGCCTTCTCGATGGACCCGATGCCTATCCCCACCGAGGTGAGCCTCCAGAACTTCGCCGAGGTCATCGGCACCCAGGCCGCCGACGGCTCCTGGCTCTTTGGGCGGCAGCTCCTCAACTCGCTCTTCGTGAGCGCGGTCACCTCGGCCTTGGGCATCACCTTGGCCTGCACGGCCGGCTACGCGATGAGCCGCTGGGCCTTCCCCGGGCGCGACGTGGGCATGTCGATGTTCCTCGTCACCCAGATGTTCCCCGGCGTGGTGATGGCCATCCCTCTGTACATCTTGCTCGACGAGGCGGGCCTGCTCAACTCCATGCTGGGCCTCGCCTTGGTGTACTCGACCACGGCCGTCCCCTTCTCCACCTGGAACCTCAAGGGGTACTTCGACACCATCCCCGTGGAGCTGGAGGAGGCCGCCTTGATGGACGGCGCGTCTCGCTGGATGACCTTCACTCGCATCATCCTGCCCTTGGCGCGCCCGGCCTTGGTGGTGACGGCCTTGTTCTCGTTCATGACGGCCTGGAACGAGTTCATCCTCGCCGCCACCTTCATGAGCGATGAGCGCGCCTTCACCCTGCCCGTCGTGCTGCAGAGCTACGTCGGCGACTTCGGCACGGAGTGGGGTCGCTTCGCCGCGGGCTCCATCCTCGTGAGCCTCCCGGTGATGCTCTTGTTCTTCGCCCTGCAGCGTTTCCTCGTCGAGGGGCTCACGGCGGGGTCGGTGAAGGGGTGAGCACACCGAGCTTCACCGAACGCGCCGCGTCGATGGCCCTCGCCGCCGAGCTGATGGAGGAGCCCTCCCGCTGGCTCGACCTGGGCCACGCGCGCCTGCCGTACTGGGTCATCGGTGAGGGGCCAGACCTCGTGCTGGTGCACGGCTGGCCCGTGGACGGGCGGACCTGGCGGCGGATCGTGCCTGCGCTCGCGGCGCGTTTTCGGTGCCACGTCATCGACCTCCCGGGCGCGGGGCGGAGCGTCTGGAGTGAACAGACCCCCCGGGGCTGCGCCGGGCTGACCGAGTGCCTGGGGCAGGCGGTGGCGAAGATGGACCTGCCCGGGCGCTTCGGCTTCGTCGCCTTCGACAGCGGCGGCGGCTTCGCCCGTAAGGTCGCCGCGGAGCTGCCCGAGCGGGTCGCCGGGCTCGCCTTGGGGAACACCGAGACGCCCAAGGACTACTCGCGGCTACTTCTGGCCGCCCTGCGCCAAGGAAGGCGCCTCGGCGCGCAGACGATGATGCGGCTGGGCCTGCAGTTTGTGTGGGTCCGGGCGCGCGCCTGGGAGACCAGCGTGAACGACCCTGCCCTGCGTGAGGAGCTCGCCGAGCTGTTCTTGCGGCCCCTGGCCCGCGACGGCCGACGCTTTCAGGGCATGTTTGTGCTGGCCGAGGGCCTCAAGGCTGAAGACTTTGATGGGTGCTTCGAGGCCCATGGCCGGATCACCGCCCCGGTGCGGCTGATCTGGGGCGCGGACGACCCCTGGTTCCCCCTCGACGCCGCCCGGCGCATGACGGGGCAGTTCGCGGGGCCCGTCACGCTGGTGGAGGTGCCCGGCGCCAAGCTCTTTGTGCACGAGGAGTTCCCCGAGCTGTTCGCGGCCGAGGTCCTGCGGCACTTTGAGGGGGTGTTTGGGGTGGGGTAGGGGTAGGGACGCTGTGACCTCGGCGCCATGCGCTCGTCCAAGGCGAGTTCGACGGGCGTACTCGCCACGAAGACAGGCTACGGAGATCATGGACACATCGCCTTACCTCGTGCCAGCCTCTCCGCTCACAGGTTGCCCGCTCCTGGTGGACAGGGTGTAGATCTCCCCGCTCTGGTCGGTGACCTGCATGCACTCCAAGTGGAGATCTACATCCTCGATCAGGTCTGGCAAGGTCTGACGCCACAACAGCGTGCCGCTCGGCTCGAAGACGGCGAGCTGGTCGCCCGCGATAACAAGGATCCGGTCGTCGTTCATGCGCTGAAAGCTCTGTACGTCGGTGAGATCCTCGATGGAGGCCACCACAGCGCCCGTGGCAAGGTGAAGCACGAAGACCGCCTGCTCTGCGCCAACGAACGCATGTTCAGCGTCCCCCTCACAGACCACTGGCGGGGGCGCGGGCTGGTGTGTCGCCAAAAAAGTTGACCAGGACGCGCCGCAGTCGATGCGCCACCAGCTTCGAGGCGTGTCCGTCGCCAGAAGGTGAGCGCCAGCGGAAGGTGCCGAAGGAATAGGGATGACGTGAAGATTCATGGTTGGCTCACTTCTTGACCTTTGGGATCACGGTAACGACCTTCGGGATCGACTTCATGTCGCCTCCCTCGTAGAAATACTTGATCTCCAAGATGACACCGACGTGCTCAACGGCCCGGGTGACCGTGGTGCCATAGGGTCCCTTGTGCTCGCTGATGGGCGGAGCAGTGGCGCCCTCTTGAAAGATACCCTCCAGCTTCGTCCTGCCCTCAGCAGTGTCTTCAATTCCCATACTCTCGAACACATCCTTGAGCTGTTGAGACCTGTCGTAATTGTGCTTCAGCTTCTCGTACTGCTTGGGATCAGTCTGCTTTAGCGCCTCAGGCGGACGCTCGACCTTACCAAAGAAGTACTCATACTTCTTCGGGTCGAGCTGGAACGCGCTGTCTGATGGCTCGACACCCTCCACCTTAGGCGCGTCCTCCTCCACCTTGGGCGCGTCCTCCTCCACCTTGGGCGCCTGCTCCTCCACCTTGGGCACGTCCTCCTCCACCTTGGGCGCCTTCTCCTCCACCTTCGGCGCCTTGGGTTTGCCGCCGCGCACCCGCGCGATGCGCACTAGGCTGGCGACGCTCGTGAGGAAGAACACCGACCCCAGCCCGATGCGCTCCCAGGACTCCGCCAAGGTCAGCTCGCGGCCAAAGGCGCGCTGGCCGACGAGGCCCTCGATGATGAGCGGGATCCCGGTGAGGTCGGCGATCCCCAGGCCGAACAAGGCGAGCCCTTGCAGGAAGCTCGGGCCCTCGGGGTTGTCCTCTGAGAACTCCGCGAAGCGGGCGTACACGCCGAGGCCCACGGCGGCGAGCACGGCGATGATCACCGTGGCCACCGCGCCGATCGTCGCGGCCGCCTCCGCCGCCACAAAGAGCCCCGCCACGGCCACGATGAGCGCCTCCAAGGCCAACATCACGAGCCAGCCCACGGCGATCATGGCGATGCCGGTGAGCGCGCCGAACACGAAGCCCCCAAGGCGCTCGCCGAGCTTGGTGATGAACCACTGGCGCACGTCGGCCACCCAGCCGGTGAGGCCGTCCCACAAGGCGCCCAGCCCACCCCAGCCGCCGCGCTGGGCCGTCGGGGACTCGGCCTCCTGGGCGTCTTGGCGGCGATCCGCCTCAGCGCTGAGCGTGTCGTAGCTCGCCCCCGCCGACGCGGCGGCCTGATCCGCCCTCGCCTGCACCTCCACGAGCAGGGTGTCCTCTTGGGCGAGGCCCGCGTCCACCTTGGCGGTGACGGTCTGCCCCACCTCAGCGTGCGCGGCCCACGCGGCGTCGGTGAAGCCCTGGGCCGCGCGCTGAAAGCCCCCGGTCGCCCCCTCAGCGGCGGAGGCTTGTTTCGCCGCGGCCTCCTCCGCGGCGGCGCTGAGCCCCGCGCTCGCCTCAGCGCCCAGCCCCCGCTGCTCGGCGCTGAGCCGCGCGCCCAAGGTCATCGCCGCCGCGCTCGACTCCGCCCCGGCCTGCTCAAGCTGTGTCTGCGCCGAGCGCTCCAGGCCGTCGATCGCCGCCAGGGCCTCCCCGCCCCAGCCCCCTACCCCGGTGACCGCACCCGCCGCGGCCTCGCCGAGCGCCTGATCCACCCTCGCGGCGGCCTCGCCGAGCGCCCCTTGGGGGGCCTGCCCCATCCCGCTGAGCTGGGCCGCGGCGTCTTGGGCCGCCCCACGCAGCGCCGCGGCGCCCTCCTCAATCTTCGCCCCCACGCCGCCCGAGACCTCCGCCGAGAGCCCGTCGAGCTGCTCACCGAGCGCCTGGCCCTGGGCGTGAAGCGCCGCGCGCTGGCCCGCCTCCTCGGCGTCAAGGGCGGAGAGCGCCGCCTGCTCCGACGTGGTGATCCCCTCTAGGGTGACCGTTGCGCCCTGGACAAGCTCGGCCTCTACGCGGCGCCCTTCGGCCGCGACGCTCGCGGTCGCCGTGTCGCGCCCATCTCCCAGCGCGGTCGTGAGCTCCGCCTCTTGGGCGCTAAGACCCTCGCTCGCCGACGCGGTCGCCTGCTGCGCGGCGGCCGCGAGTTCGGCGCCGAGCGCCTGACACCTCGGCCCGCCCTCCGCGACGATCTGGGCCGTGACGTCCGCCTGGGCCACCGCGCGGGCGTCCCCGCCTGACGCGCCTTTGCCCAAGGTGTTTGCCGTCGCCGCCCGCCGCGCGCTCTCCGTCGTCGCGCGGCTGGCCTCAGCCTCGCCGAGCCCGGTGAGCGCCTCGCGCACCAAAGCGGCCTCGCCTCTCGCCTGGGCGAGCGCCGCGTCATGGCCCTCGGTCACCGCGACGACGGCCTCGGCGGTCGCCGCGCTCGTCTTCATCAAGGCGGCGTCCCTCGCGCCCTCGACCACGAGCCGGGCGTCCGCCGCGCCCTGGCGCACGCTCGCGCGAGCGGCGTCGAAGGCCCCCACAAGCGCGGCCTCTTGGGTGGCGACCGCTTGGGCGAGGCGCTCCCGCGCGGCGTCGATGCGCGCCATGACCGCATCTTGGCGCTGGGCGCCCACGGCGAGCAGGCGGGCGGCGAGGGCCTCTCCTTGGGCTTGGGCCGACGCGGCGGCCTTGGCGGCGGCTTCAGCGCCGACAGGCTCCTCCGAGGCGCCGGACTGGGCGAGCCCTCCCAGATCAAGCCCCCCAGCGCCCCCTTCAGCCCCGGCGCCGCCCTCCTCAAACATCCCCGGCTCAAGCCCCGGCGCGTCCGCGCCGAGCGTGTCCGGCCTCGGCTCCGTCTGGGGAGCGGGCGTAGGACCGCCCCCCGTCGCCGTCGTGGTCGTCGTCGCGTCGACGCGCGTCGTCGGCGTCGGCGCGATCGTCTCCGGCGCAGGGGCCGCCGTCTCGGGCCCAGGCGCCACCGTCGCCGCGATCGGGGCGGGCGCCGGGGCGCTCATCGGTGGCGCCGTCGTCGTCTCGGGCGCGGGCGCCGCTCCGCTCGGGGGCGCGGGCGTCCGCCCGGGGCTCACCGCGCGCGGCCCGGTCAAGGTCGCGGGGGCGGGGCCCGCCTCTCCGAGGAGCGCCTGGGCCTCACCCGCCAACCTTGCCTCAGCGCCATAGGCCTCACGCTCGGTCGCGGCGGTGACCGGCGCGGCGCCGCCCTCGCTGACAACCTCGCCCCGCTGATCGTGGCCGACGTGCTGCAGCTCGTGGGCGAGGGCGCGCCGACCTTTGGGGGCGTTCACATCGGCCACGGGCCCGCCCAGAAAGACGTGCTGGCCCAAGGTCACCGCGTCCCCGCCCACGGCGGCGAGGGTCTGGGCGGCCTCGCCCCCGGTGTGAACCCGCACCTCGTCCAGCGGCGTGTCCATGAGCCCGCCGAAGGAGGCGGCCAGCGCCGGATCCAGCCGCCGCCCGCCCTTGGGCGCAGCGGGCGCCTCGGGGCGCTCATTGGGGAGGCGCGCGAGGAGCGCCTGGTTGCCGAGCAGCGACTGATCTAAGTGTTGTGGGACGTCCTCGGCGCCAGACGCGATCTCAGGCTGCCGACCTTGGGCGCTCAATCGGGAACGTTTCATCGTGTTCTCTATACGAAACCGCGAGGCCCGGTCCCCTGGGGCCGCTCAGGGCGCCTTCCCGAGGCGCTCTCACAAGGCTTCTTGCAACAAGATGAGCGTACCCCAACCGCGAACAGACGTAAAGGACTCTCTTGACCTAAACGCTCCTGACCGCTTGTGTGTCGCCTGGAGAGCAGGCCAAACGCTCGGCGCGAGCCGCGCTGAGGAGGCCGCCCGGGCGCGTGGGCGATCCCCCCAGCCCCGACGATCGGCCGCGTTTTGCCCCATCGGCGCAAAACCAACCCGGCGGGCGCCAACCCGGCGCCGGCCCGGAGCAAAACCAACCCGGCCACCTCCAACCCAGCGCCGACCTGCAGCAAAACCAACCCGGCGAGCGCCAACCCAGCGCCGACCTGCAGCAAAACCAACCCGGCGAGCGCCAACCCAGCGCCGAGCTGGAGCAAGACCGCGCTGCCGGGCATACACACCGCCATCTTGAGGTCTCGGGGCGACGAGCCTGACGACCACACGGCGCGGCGCGGCGCCCGATCGCGGCGAGCCCCCGCGCGCCCACGTCGTGAACGTTTCACCTTGCGCCTCTCGCGGTCTGAAGGGTAAAGACCTGACCGACGGCGCCGCCCATGGAGGGCCGTGGCCGTGAGAAGCGGAGGGAAGAATGGCTGACATCCGCGCCGAGAACGACGGCGAGCGAGATCTCATCCTCAACAACACCACAGCCTGGATCATCACCCTGGTCGAGGCGTCAAAGCTGCACGGCATCTACGAGTACATCGCCAAGGCCAGCTTTGACGGCTACCAGGCCGCCAGCGTCGCGCACCGGGCCAACCGCCAGGCCCACAACCTCGCCGTCGAGGCGCTCCGCGCGGCGCTCACCGCGGTGCATGAGGCCCTGCGTGAGCTGTTCATGCACACACAGATGAAGCACGGCACGGCGGGGCTGAACAAGCTGGAGTCGCTCTTGGGCGGAATGCCCCGCTCCGAGCTCCTCAGCCGAGGCCGCAACGAGGTCATCACCCGCGTCGGCGGCCTGCTCACCGCGCTGAACACCGGCTTCACCCTCAAGCTCAACGAGGAGCTCGTCACCAACCTGCGCAGCGCCCACGCCACCCTCGTCACCGCCCAGCAGCAGGAGGCGAGCGCCCGCGCGCAGCGCAAACAGTCCGCCGCCGCCTTGGCTGCCGCCCGCGTAAACTTCGATCGGGACTCCGTGCGCTTCTTGCGTGTGGTCGACGGCGACCCCGAGGCCACCGGCCTGGTGATCGACCTCGGCGCCTACCGCCGCGACCGCAAGGCCAGCGGTGAGGGCGAAGACACGAGCGACGAGGCCACCGACCTCTCGGAGATCGCGCTCTGAGCGCCAGAGGGACGGCGCCCGCCGCTCGGCGAGTTACCCGCTAGCCCATGACCAAGACCAACGACGCCGAGTCGCTCCAGCGTGTCCAGCGCGCCTGCGCCGACGCACAGACGCCGCTGGCCGCGCTGCTCTCAGACCCCGCGGTCGAGGTGCAGATCGGCGGCGCTGGCGTGGCGGGCGCGCTGAGGCGCATCTACGAGGTCCGACGCGCGCTCGCGGCGCGTGACGGGCGCGACTCCGCCCAGTGGCGAACCTTCGTCGAGGTCCTAGGCCAGCGTGAGGAAGGCCCGGCGATTCGGCTCTTGACCGCGCGAGCCCGAGGCCGCGCCATCCTCGCGATGCTCGACGCCGAGACCTTTGAGGTGCTCGCCACGCTCGGCCCGGGCTGACCGTGGCGGCGCGCCGCTTTAGTCCAGCAGCTCCACTGTGCCCAATGTGCCGTCCACACGCACCCGCTGGCCGTCGCGGATCTGCCGGGTGGCGCCGACGACGGCCACCACCGCCGGGACACCCAGCTCCCGGGCGATCACCGCGCCGTGGGTCATCAGGCCGCCGACCTCGGTGACCAGCGCCTTGAGGTGAACAAACAGCGGCGTCCAGCTCGGGTCGGTGAAGGTCGTCACGAGGATGTCCCCCGCCTCAACCCGGGCGTCCTTGAGGTCCAGCGCCACCCGCGCCCGGCCCTCGACCACACCCACGGACACGGGCAGGCCGACCAGGGCGCCCTCGGGGACTTGCCCGCGCCGGTACGCCCCGGCGACGCTCTCGCCGTCGGAGGTGAGCACCCGCGGCGGCGTGAGGCGCGTGTGGTGACTGTGCTCGGCGCGGCGGGCGCGGAGCTGTGTGGGGTTCGGGCGGCGGGTCTCGATGAGCTCATGAAGCTCGTCGAGGGTCAAGAACCAGGCGTCGTCGGGGGTCGCCAGCGCCCCCTCGGCGACGAGCTTGTCGAGCTCGGCGAGGAGCGCCTGCTTGTAGGCCCAGTACCGGCGCACGATCTTAAACTTGGGGTGCTCTCTGTAGCCGGTGAGCGCCCGGAGGCGCCGGATCATCGCCTGGGTCTCGGCGACCTTGGCCTCGCCGTCGGGGAGCGCGCCGAGCCGCGTGAGGAGCTCCGCCTCCATCGCCTGGGCGGCGGCCAGCCCCCGGGCGACGCGGCGCTCGGCCTCGCCAGGCTGGGCGTGCTGAATGTTCGTGAGCAGGAGCGGCGTGAGCGCCGTCGGAGACTCGGCGAAGCGGGGGCGCGTGATGTCAATCTCCCCCACGCAGCGCGCGCCATACCGGGCGATGAACCCCGCCAAGGCCGCGTGGACCTGGGGGCCGCCGTCGAGGGTCAGCAGACCCCGCCAGAAGCGCGCGTCCGTCGTCGTCTGCAGGTGCCGCACCACCTCGGGGAAGGGCCGAATCTCGTCCGCGACCCGCATCAAGGCGAGGCCCATCTCCGTGGTGACGTTGTTCGGCGCGGACAAGGTCAAGGTGTCGGCGGCGCTCGTCACGCCGAGCCAGGCCTTCATCTTCTCGTTGAGCCAGGCCGCGGCGCCGAAGCCCGCCATGACGACGGCGCCGCGACGGGGCTCCAGGAGCGACTGTTTGAGGCGGACAAGATCCTCACGGATAAACGCCAGGGCGTCTAGGCCGGAGCGCCGCTGCAGCTCGGCCGCGACGCCGCGCTGCTCCTCCTCGTCTTCAGCGATGAGCGCCGGGACGAGGCCGGGATCATCCACAAAGGGCGGCGGCGCGGGCGGCGCGAGGGACCGCGGCGGCGTGGGCCCGTCTACGACGAGGTCGGGCCCGAGCTCCCCCCGCTGAATGACCACGCTGAGGGCGTCCCCCATCAGCGGGTCCGAGGCGCCGATGGCGCCCATCACCGCCGCCCGGGTCGCCGGGACACGAAGCTCACGGCTGACGTCCACAAACAGCCGCCCACCCGCCGTCACCATCGGGCGCAGCGCCGTGGCCAAGAAGAACGAGCGCCCCAGAGGCCGGAGCGGATCGGTCATCATCTGCTGGTGGCCGACGGAGAGGTAGACATGAAAGTTGTCATCCGCCGGGGCCGGGGGCGGGAAGATCGTGGTGATCGGGCGGCTCTGCACGAGGTGCAGGGTGTCGTCGACGAAGCACCACTCGATGTCTTGGGGCGAACCAAAGTGGGCCTCCACCCGCCGCCCGAGCGCCGCGAGGCGGAGCACCTGGGCGTCTGTGAGCGCCGGGGCGTCAACCCGCTCGGGCACGATGGCCCGCTCGATGAGCTGCCCATCCCGCACGGCGAAGCGGTCGGCCTGGGCCCGACCGGAGACGAAGACGTCGCCGAGGCCCAGGACCGCCTCAACACAGACCCGCCGACGGTGGCCCGTGACCGGGTCGGCGGTGAACATGACCCCCGAGGCCTGGGGGCGCAGCATCCGCTGGATGACCACGGCCATACGCGCCTCGCCGAGCGGCAGGCCCTGCTGGTGGAGGGTGACGGCGGCGCGCTCGGTGTACAACGACGCCCAGACGCCGCGGAGCGCCCGGAGGACGGCCTCCTCACCGACGACGTTGAGCGCCGTGTCCGACTGCCCCGCGAAGGAGGCCGCGGCGGAGTCCTCGGCGACGGCGCTCGACCGCACGGCCCAGACCCCCTCACCGCCGAGCGCCCGGAGTCCGCCGACGATCGCCGCGACGAGCTCGTCGGGGAGCGCCAGGGCCTCCACCCGCGCCCGCAGCGCCGCCAAGGCGTCGGCGGAGGGCGCCTGGAGCTGGGTGAGGGCCTCGCCGAGCGCGCCGACCACGACCCGCTCAAAGGCCGCCGTCGTGACGCAGAGCCCGTCGGGCACCGCCGCGCCCTCGACACGCCGAAGCTCGCCGAGGTTCGCGCCTTTGCCGCCGACGAGGGAGAGGTCCCCGCGGCCGACCTCGTCCAGAGAGCACACGAGCGTGGACATCGGCTCACCTTGTTGACGCCGCCTCCGCGCGAGGATCCGCGCCGGGAGGGGGTCGGGGCGGCAATGTAACCGACACAGACGAGGGTGTCACCCCAGGTGCTCGCCCAGCTCAAGGCGCGCCGAGGCTGTCCCCTACACGAGCAACCGCCGTGTCTGTGTGGCGTGTTGACGCCTCAGGCCCCAGGCGACGGCTGACCGCGGTGGCCCGGGGGAGGCGGAGGGTGTCGCGAAGTCCTTACTCACCCTTCGCGTCAGCGCTCGTGGCGGCCCAAGGTTGTGGTCCTCAACGGCTTACCCTGGGGCGCCTTCTCCCCCGCCACGGCGGCGCGGCGCGTCTGTCTACTCCCGGGTGCGACCGTCCATGATCAGCTCCTCCATGTCTTCACGGGCCTGCACACCCAGCACGCCGGTGACGGGCGTCACCAGCCAAGCGGGCCACAAGAGGCAGCCGCCGATGCCCGTGCCCAAGGTCACCTGGCGCATCGACTGCCACTTGTCGAGCTTCTGCGCGGCTTCAGGCTCACCACAGTCGTGGAGCACCACCCCGAAGGTGCTCGCGGGGTAAGGAGTGCCCTCCACGGTGACGGTCTTCCAGCCCGCGTCAACAACACGGGGGGTCTCAGTCCAAGGGCAAGCGCCCGCCAAGGCGGCGCCCATCATCCAGGTCAACAACATCTGCAGCTCGGCGTTAGGGTTCAAATACCCATGGCTTGGGTCTGCGCCTTGTGCGGGCGCGCCCTCGCCTCGGCGCTCGCAGGATCCGAAAGCGGCTCAGATGGCGTCGCGCGCCGCGAACTTCACCCCGGGGCCTGCGTGGCCGGGCAGGATCTCGGCCCACTTTGGCGCTCCCGGCGGCCTTCCCGCCACGCCGACCCAAGGCTCTGCTATGCTGCCCGTCGCGCCCGCCCGGAGCGCTCAGGAGTGACCGCATGTTCTTCAAGATGAGCCCGCTTCTCGCGACGCTATTGCTCGTGGGGGGCTGTTACCGCAACACCATCGAGACCGGCCTGCCCGCCGCCAACGCGATGCCTTACCAGGAGACCGCGCAGTTCTTCTTGTGGGGGCTCGTCGGTGAGGAGACCTTCGATCTCAAGCAGGTCTGCCCCTCGGGCGTCACCCGCATCGAGGAGGAGATGGGCCCCATCGACTGCGTGTTCGGCTGCGTCACCTGCGGCATCTACAGCCCGCGCACCGTGACCATCACCTGCGCGAGCGGCTCGGCCTTCTTGCTGACGCCGGAGCCCGACGCGGGCGTGACCGTCGTGAGCGCCGAGAACACCCAGGCCAGCCGTGAGCTGGCGATGATGGAGGTCCAATGATCCCCCGCCTCGTCTCCATCGCGGCCCTCGCGCTCGTCGCGCTCACCGGCTGCTACAAGATCAACTACACGAGCGGCGGCCCGGCCTCTCTGGCGCCCCCCACCCGTGTGGAGTGGCACCACCGCCTCGTCTACGGCCTCGTCGAGCTCGAGCCCGTCTCCGTCGCCGAGGTCTGCCCCGGCGGCACCTTCACCCAGGCCCACACCGAGGTGAGCCTGCCCAACGGCATCGTGCAGATGATCGTCGGGGTGATCTACACCCCCTCGACCATCCAGATCTGGTGCGCGAGCGGCGCCTACTACGAGGGCACCCTGAACGAGTCCGGCGAGGTCGTGCAGCTCCTCGCGCCCGTCGGCGAGCCCCTGACCCCCGAGGTCGAGGCCGCCCGGGACGCCCACGCCCAGCGGGTGCTGCTGGGGGGGTGAGGCGCCCTCATCGGCCCCCCACCCGCAACACCTCCCACCCCGTCAACAACCAGACCTCCCGGGCGAAGAACGGCAGCTTCGCCCCGGCGGTCTTGTAGCGGCTGGTGCGGGTGGGGGCGGCGCCCGCATCCAGGCCGAGGTCCTGGGCGAGGCGCATCGAGCGGCGCATGTGCAGGGGGTCGGTGACGATGAGCACGCGGCCTAAGCCCTCGGCCTGCACGATGTACCAGGCCTCGCGGAGGTTCTCCTCGGTGATGCGGCTGCGCTGCTCGACCCGGATGTCGGCGGCGGGCACGCCGTGGCGCATCGCCCAGCGGCGGCTCACCTCGGCCTCGGAGAAGCGCGCCCCCGGCGCGATGCCGCCGGTGAAGATGAGCATGCCCACCCGACCCTCACGGTAGAGCGCGAGGCCCTCCTCCAGGCGGCCCTCCAAGACGGGGCTGGGCCGGGCGTCGTACGCCGCCGCGCCGAGCACGATCGCCGCGTCGGCGGCGCCCTCATCACGGCGGCCGGCGTCGCGTAAGATCAGGACCCCGCTCAGGCTGAGCAGCAGGACGGGGGTGAGCAGGAGGAGCGCGAGCGCGCGACGCCAGGTCATGCCTCTGCGGATAGCCCGTCTTCGCGCCGGGCTCCACTGCGCCCTTGTCCGCCGGGTTAGCTTGGGCGGCCAACCCAACGAAGGAACGTCGCCATGGGCCTCACCGAGCTGGATCGTGTGGAGCTGGTCGTCGAAGAGAAGGAGACCAACCGCCGACGCCTCATCGCCCTGGAGACCCTGGGCTGGCCCGTCGAGCGGGAGGCCCTGGACACGGCCTGCGCGCTGCTCAAGCTCTCGGCGCTCCTCGACTGGGCCAACCGCCAGCCCGACGGCAAGGTCTGTAAGGTCGAGCTCTACAGCCAAGGGGAGCCCCCCAAGCCGCTCGTGGAGTGGCTGCACAAGCGCGGCGTCAACATGACGGTCGAGGAGGACAACCGCCCGCGCCCGGTGCGGGGCCGCCCGGCGACGCTGCCTTGGGGCGCGGATGGCGAGCCCGACGCCGGGGCGCTCATGCTCCAGAACGCCCGCGCCTTCGCCGAGGCCCACGGCGCGCCCTGGCCGCCCACCGTAGACGGGGTGAGCGCCGTCGACGCGGCCTGTGAGGCCTGGCGTGAGGCGCGGGGCATGACGCCCGAGCAGGAGGATCCTGACGCTGAAGACGGAATGCTGACGGTGACCGGCGGCGCCTACGCCGGAGAGGCCCTGCGCCTCGCCGCCGGGGGCGCCTGGGCCTTCACCCAGAAGAGCGAGCACATGCGCGCCTTCACCCTTCGCGCCGGGCCCCAGCAGAACATCACCGTGAACGTGCTCGGCAAGGTGCAGAAGCACCTGCGCGCCGGGGCCAGCGACTCGACCCACAGCCTCGTGCAGGTCGTGGTGGGGCGGCTCAGGGACGGGGGGTTTTGATCGGGGGCTGTATCAGCCGCGCTGGATCAGAAATTTTAGGTTAGAATTGGAGAGGATGGAAATGGAGAGGGGTTTACGATGTCATCGTATCAACGAAGCGAAGCAGCCCCTGTAGCGCAGTCCTCGGGAGTTGACACCGCGGGCCAGCAGGCGCAGGGTAACATGGGTGTAGGCCTTGGAGCTGTAGGTCAGAGCATCGACCAAAGTAACGCCCTGCTCTGTGAGCAGCTCTGCGACGCGAACGCGGTGAGCGATCCAGCGCTGCGAGCGTTTCTGGGCCATGGCCCCTTTGGTCCATCGACCCTGCAAGCGCCGACTGGCATCGGAGGATTCGACGCGGAATACCACCCCGGCGCAGGTCAACTTGTCATTACGGTGCGCGGATCTGTAAACTTGATGGATGGCCTCACGGACCAGAGCGGGAGTTTCGTCGCCAATCACAGCGATCTCGATCAGGCCGCTGTTGATGGGAACCTCATCACAGATCCCACTGCCCGCGCAGCCTTCCTCGCAGACTTTCAATGGGGGCAAGACACCAGCGCTTGGGTTACAAAGGTTCAAGACAACGTCGAGCGCACATGGTCAAATCACTTCAGCTTCTGGGTAGACAAACCGGACTGGGAGTGTGTGATCGCCTCCGTGCTTGTCGACATAGACATCGTTGAGGGCGTGTCTCGCCCCAATGATCATGTCCTCATTGAAGCATACAAGTGCCCTGATGATGGCTCTTATGATGTTGGTGCCGAGGTCTCTAGCGGCTCTGGGGGCACTGGGAACTCGATGACCCTCTCTTCTAGAGACGGAATGAACTCGGACGAACGCACCAAAGAAGGCGCCTCGCTGCTTCAGCGAGAGGTAGGCCCGTTTGGCATCGGCTCTGCACGTCTCTCCGCTGACCATAAGTCCAGCCTAGACGCCTTCGTGGCTGATTTTCTTGACGCCAACAGCGACGGGTCGAACCCCATTACGCTCATCGGAAGAGCCTCTTCTGACGGTGACGCCTCGCGGAATGAGCGCCTCGCCCGTCAGCGCGCGGAGGCCGTCTCCTCCTACTTAGGCGCGAAGGGCGTCGCGCAGACACGAGTCACCGTCGAGCTTGGTGGAACCCAAGGAGCCGACACCAGCGAGGCGTGGCGGCGCGTAGACTTGGTCGTCGGTGATGGACGTGCGCAGGATGTCGCCTCTCACGAGTTCGGGCACATGCTTGGCCTCACCGACCACTATGACGACGCGGGCACCGACGCGGACGGGGACGGCGTGGCTGATCGTGGGGGCACGATCACCGGCACAGGCGCCCCGGCGGGCACACTTGCTGGGCATGACAGCCTCGCCAAACAGATCGGCGTGAGCGGCGGCGCGGTCCATGAGAACAACGACAACATCATGTCTTTGGGATGTAATGTCGCGCCTGCCAACTACGCGACGATTGGCTGGGCGCTCCAGACCATCACCGGCGTCCCCGAGTGGAAGATCAACGGATGATCATCACGCTTGTCCTGACGATCACGGCCTGTAGCGCGCAGAACGCTGCGCCCAGCCTCGGCCCTTCCGAGACACACGCCGTGCCCGTGCCGCAGCCGAGCTCACCCTGCCAGGAGCTGACGATGCCAATGAACCTCTCCGACGATGGGCTCCCCCCCGAGCTCACGCAGGCCCAACCGCTCTGGGAGAGCGTCCGCGGACCCGACCGCAGGGGCGCGGTGCGGGTGTCGCGGCTCTATACCAACGGCGACCTCTACACTTGGTCAGACCAGCGCCGTGTGGAGAGCCCGGGCGGGGTTCCGCGCCGCGAGGCCGCGCCATATCGTTGGCGTCTTGACGCGCGGCTGAGCCCCGCGGCGGTGGCGGAGGTCGAGGCGGTGATCACGGCTCGTTTCATGGGGCTCACGCTCCCTGCGCCGTCCAGCGTCGTGAGCGACGGCAGCCCCGCCGCGGCGAGAGCCTGCGTCAACGGGGTGGGCCACGCCGTGAGCGCGCCGTCCGCCATCTCCGCCGAAGAGGTTCGGGCCGTCGAGCACACCATCCAACGAGGCGTCGCCCCCGGCTCCGCCCCGATCAACAACGGCCCTTAGCCGCCTCCACTTCTGCTCGGCGCTCGCATCAGTTAGGCTCCCCTCAACCCGTCTCGGAGCCTCCATGTCCCTCGCCCCCGCCGTGCGTGTCGGCGCCGCCTCCCTCAACCAGACCGTCGGCGACTGGCGCGGCAACACCGCCCGCATCATCCAGGCCATCCGCCTCGCCAAGGCGCGCGGCGTGCGCCTGCTCGCGCTGCCGGAGATGTGTATCCCCGGCTACAGCCTCTGTGACCGGCTGTTCCGCGCCGGGACGCTCCGGCGCTCCTGGGAGGTCGTGCGCGCGCTCTTGCCCGAGACGAAGGGCCTCGTCACCACCGTCGGCCTGCCGGTCTTGCACCAAGGCGTGCTCTACAACGCCATGGCCGTGCTCGCGGACGGCGCGCTCGTCGGCGTCGTCGCCAAAGAGAACCTCGCCTCGGGCGACGTACAGTACGAGAGCCGCTACTTCCAGCCCTGGCCCCGGGGCCGACTCGACACGATCCGGGTCGAGGGCATCGGCGAGGTGCCCATCGGCGCCTTGGTGTTTGAGCTGCCGGGACTGTGTCGTTTCGCCTTGGAGATCTGTGAGGACGGCTGGAAGGGCATCCGCCCGGGCTCGACCTTGGCCTTGGCCGGGGCGGAGGTGCTGCTCAACCCCTCGGCGAGCTGGTTTGTCATCGGCAAGCACCGCGTGCGGCGGCGTATGGTCGAGCAGATCAGCCAAGAGGACCACTGCGCGTATGTCTACACCTCACTCTTGGGCTGTGACTCGACGCGGCTCGTGTTTGACGGCAGCCTCTTCGTCGCCGCAGACGGCGCCATGCTCTGTGAGGGCCGCCGCTTCCGCTTCACTGAAGACATCGAGCTCGTGGACGCCGTCGTAGACCTCGACGCCATCCGCCTCGCCCGCCTGGAGGAGGGGAGCTGGCGGGAACAAGCCCAGTCCTTCGCCCGCGGGGAGCTAGGCGCCGCGCCGCAGCAGGTGCGCGTCGACGCCCAGCTCGGCGGCGAGGAGGCCCCGGCCCCAGGCCCGCCCTGGTACGAGCCCCTCCCCGCCCGCCACATCGACCCCTCCTTGGCCTGGCTGGAGGACGAGGGCCTGCTGGGCCGCGCGCTCACCCCCCTCGACCTCAACCACATCGAGCTAGAGCTAGCCCTCTGTATGGGCCTGCGGGACTACGCCGTGAAGTCCGGGGTGAAGGCCTTCGCCCTGGCGCTCTCCGGCGGGCGCGACTCGTCGATGGTGGCGGTCATCGTCGCCCGGATGTGGCGCTACATGCACCCCACGCTCCCCGAGGAGGCCCTGCGGCAGAAGGTCGGCGCGGGGCTGTACACAGCGTATATGGGCACGGCGAACTCCGGCCCGGTCACCCGCCACGCCGCCCGGGCCCTCGCCGAGGCCCTGGGCGCCACACACCGTGAGGTGGAGATTCAGAGCGCCGTGAACGAGCACATACGGATGGCCGAGGGGCTCTGCGGCCAGCCGCTCTCTTGGGACGACCCGGCGGATGACATCCCCCTGCAGAACGTGCAGGCCCGGCTGCGCGGCTCGCTCATCTGGATGTTGGCGAACGTACACAACGCGCTCTTGCTCTCGACGTCGAACCAGTCCGAGGCCGCCGTCGGCTACGCGACGATGGACGGCGACACCTCCGGGGGCCTCTCGCCGCTCTCGGGCATCCCCAAGAGCCTCATCACACTCTGGCTCACCTGGGCCGAGAGCATCCACGGCATCGACGCCCTGAGGTTTGTGAACGTCCAGGCGCCCACCGCCGAGCTGCGCCCGCCGGACCGCGCACAGACCGACGAGGGCGACCTCATGCCCTTCCGGGTGCTCGACCAGCTCATGTTCGAGTTTGTGCAGCAGGGCCGCGACCCGAAGGCGATGTTCCAGCGCCTCTGGCCCCAGCTCAAGGGTGAGTACGGCGGCGACCCCTGGGGCCTCGCGCGGCACATCCGCAAGTTTGTCGTGATGCTCTGCCGCGCCCAGTGGAAACGTGAGCGCTTCGCCATCAGCTTCCGCGTGGCGGCGTTTGACCTCGACCCCAAGACCGGCTTCCGTTTCCCGCCGGTCCAGGCGCCCTTCACCGAGGAGCTGGAGGAGCTCGACGCCTACGTGACCGCTCTCTGCGCTGGATCAGCGCCCGCCTGAGCGGACCCTGCGCCAGATCGCCCCGCCGCCGCCTCCGGGCGGGACGGGGCGCCCGAGGCGAATAAGCCCTCCGCAACCGGAGGAGCTCGTGATGGACAAGACGAAGACGACGATCGTGGTGGTGGGCGGCGTGGCCGGCGGGGCGAGCGCGGCGACCCGGGCGCGGCGCTGTGATGAGTCGGCGCACATCGTGCTGTTTGAGAAGGACGAGCACATCTCCTTCGCCAACTGCGGGCTGCCCTACTACATCGGCGGGGAGATCAAGGACCGGGCCAAGCTGCTCATCACGACGCCAGCGCAGGTCGCCCAGCGCTTCGGCATCGAGGTGCACACCCAGCGTGAGGTCACCGCCGTAGACCGCGACCGTAAGGTCGTCACCGTGCTCAACCGCGAGATCGGCGAGGTCACCGAGCAGCCCTACGACAAGCTCATCCTCGCCCCCGGCGCCTCGCCCATCGTGCCGCCGGGCCCACGCGCGGCGAACGTCTTCACCCTGAGAAACCTGCACGACACCGACCTGCTCAAGGCCGCGCTGGACGCCTTGTCCGCCCGGGAGGGGGACGAGCCCCGGCGCGCCGTCGTCGTGGGCGCGGGCTTCATCGGCCTGGAGATGGTGGAGCAGCTTCACCACAAGGGCTTTGAGGTGCGCCTCGTCGAGAAGGCCCAGCAGGTGCTCCCGCCCCTGGACGCCGAGCTCGCCCGGCTCGTCGAGGAGGAGCTCGCCCGGCGCGGCGTGGCCCTGCACCTCGGGGACGGCGTCGCCGGGCTCACCCTCAAGGATGGCCTCGCCACTGAGCTCCGCTTAGAGAGCGGCCTCGCGCTGGCCGCCGACCTCTTCATCTTGGGCATGGGCGTGCGCCCCAACACCCAGCTCGCCGAGGCCGCGGGGCTCACGCTGGGGCCCAGCCGCGGCGTGAAGGTGGACGAGCACATGCGCACCAGCGACCCCGACGTGTACGCCGTCGGAGACGTCGTCGAGGTGCTGCACGGCGTGGCCCAGACGCCGCTGCGTGTGCCCCTGGCGGGCATCGCGAACCGCGCCGGGCGCCTCGCGGGGGGTCACTGTGTGGGATCTAACCCCGAGCGCGCCCCCGCCGCCTTGGGGACGGCGATCGTGCGCGTCTTCGGCGTGGTCGCGGCCTGCACCGGGCTCAGCGAGGCCCAGGCCGCCCGAATGGGCGCGCCCTGCGCCGCGGTCTACGTCGAGGGCGGCAGCCACGCGAGCTATTACCCCGGCGCCCAGAGCCTCCTGCTCAAGCTCCTCTTTCACCCCGAGACGGGCAAGCTCCTCGGCGCCCAGGCCGTCGGCGGTGAGGGCGTCGATAAGCGCGTCGACGTCGTCGCCACCGCGCTGCACTTCGGCGGGACCGTGCGGGATCTCGCGCAGATCGACCTGGCCTACGCCCCACCCTTCGGCAGCGCGAAGGACCCGCTCCACATGGCGGCCTTCGCCGCGTGTAACCAGCTCGACGGCCTCGTGCGCTTCGTGCCGCCGGGCGCCGACCTGACGGGCGCCCAGGTCGTAGACGTGCGTGAGCCCCACGAGCTTAGCCAAGGCGTCATCCCCGGCGCGGTGAACATCCCCCTCGACCAGCTCCGGGACCGACTTGAGGAGCTCGACCCCGACCGCCCGACCGTCGTGGTGTGCCGGTCGGGCAAGCGGGGCTACGTCGGGGCGCGAGTCCTCAGCCAGCGCGGCTTCTTGCGCGTCGCCGTGCTCACCGGGGGCATGGTGGCGCGGCGGCTCGCGACCCCGACGGGGGCCTGAGCGGCTCAGGGACGGACGATGGCCGCCTCGACCCGAACCTCACGCTTGCTGACCACCTTCGCCTGGGCGGCGGTGGTCTGCTCCTGGTGGAAGGTCGCGAGCTCCTCGGGGCTCACGGGGCCGCCGGTCACGAAGACCGTGTTGGAGCCCGTGCCTTTACACGCCTCGGCGAGGCCGTAGGTCCAGCCCATCGAGATCGACTCCGCCTCGGCGACGATGGTCTCCGGCCAGGTGGTGCCGGGGTTGCTGATCTCGCCGAGGTGCACGATCTCACGCACCTTGCCGCGCTTACAGGTCGCCGTCTCGATGACGACGAGACCGTAGTGTAAGGAGCCGTCGGGCCACTTCGCGCTGGCGTAGCGCAGCCCGGCGATGTTGTCCGCCTCGGCGTTGGCGCCCAGAGACATCAGCGTGATGCGCGCCTGGTCGAGCACCTTCGGGGGCAAGGTGGGGGCGAGCTTCACGATGGCGGCCACGGCGGCGGCGGTCGCCTCGGGGTTCTGGCCCTCGACGCTGCCGAGGCCCGTGGTGTAGGCGAAGGTGCTGACGAGGTTCACCAGCTCCTCTTGGTCGGCGGTGCCGATCACGAGGTCGGAGAGCGTCGGGATCGCCGCGGGGCCGAGGTTCTTCGCGTAGACCTCAAGGGCCGAGAAGTACCGGGCGCGCTCCTTCGAGCGGTTGCGCACCTCGTCGGTGAGGAGCTTCTGGGCCTCGGGGGTGCGGCAGGTCGTGAGCGCGCGGTACCAGGGCTCAGTCCAGAAGCGGTCGCCGACGACGGCCTGGGTGTTCACGATGAAGGCGCCGACCTGGGCGTTGCCCGAGCCGCAGGCCTCGGCGAGCTTGGCGATGGTGCGGGCGCGGTCGTCGGACTGCAAGGAGCTGACCCAGTCCCGCACGGCGACGTCACCGCCAGCGTTGATGGCGGCGATGGCGAACTCGGAGCTGTTCTCACCGACGACGGTGCGCTTGAGCGCGGCGGGGAGCGCGGCCTGGGCGGCGGCGGCGTCACAGGCGCGGAGGTTCTCCCAGGCGGCGGGCACCTGCGTCGGGCTCGCGTCGGCGAGCTCCTTCTGGGTGACCTTGAGGCAGGCGGGAGGCTTGGCGGCCCAGGCCGTCGAGCCGAACATGAGGGTCAGGGCGAGCAGCAGCGACATCTTGAGCTCCACATCGGTGGGGAAACGCCTACGCTCCCCGGGGGTGTGAGGGAGCGTTGGGCTTGGCCAAGACATCTTAGGACATTCGCCGCCTCACGTCGCGGGTTGATCCACAGAGCGAGCCGCCTGTCCATGCTGCGTCGCGGCATTTTTCCATGATCCGCCGCGTGACGTGCTGTACCCGAAGGGCGTCGGGTCGGTTACGGGGCTGACGATCCCCGGCGCGCCGGGGCCACGAACCTCTCTCCCCGTGAGGACCGCAATGAACGCCCCCATTCGTGTCGCCGTCACCGGCGCGGCCGGAAACATCGGCTACGCCCTGCTCTTCCGCCTCGCCTCGGGCTCCTGCTACGGCCCCAACCAGCCCATCATCCTGCAGCTCCTGGAGATCACCCCGGCGCTCAAGGCCCTTGAGGGCGTGGTGATGGAGCTCCAGGACAGCGCCTTCCCGCTCCTGCACGGCGTCGAGATCAGCGACGATCCGCAGATCGCGTTTAAGGGCGTGAACCAGGCCTTCCTCGTCGGCGCGCGCCCCCGTGGCCCCGGCATGGACCGCTCGGATCTCATCAAGGCGAACGGCCCGATCTTCATCAGCCAGGGCAAGGCCTTGGCTGAGGTCGCGGACGCCGACGTGCGCGCCCTGGTCGTCGGCAACCCCGCGAACACCAACGCCCTCATCGCCTTGCACAACGCCCCCGGCCTGCCCAAGGACCGCATCCACGCGATGACCCGCCTGGATGAGAACCGCGCCAAGGCCCAGCTCGCCCGCCGCGCTGGGGTCACCCCCGGCGCCGTGAGCCACGTCGCGGTGTGGGGCAACCACTCGAACACCATGTTCCCCGACTTCCGCCTCGCCAAGATCGGCGGCCAGGCCGCCCCCGCCGTCGTGAACGACGACGCCTGGCTCAAGGGCGAGTTCTTGGACACCGTCGCCAAGCGCGGCGCGGCGATCATCGCGGCGCGTGGCCTGTCCTCGGCGGCCTCGGCGGCGGCCGCGGCCATCGACCACATGAGCACCCTCTGGCACGGCACCCCCGGCGACGACTGGTCGTCCATGGCCATCTACAGCGACGGCAGCCACTACGGCGCCCCGGCCGACACCGTCTTCTCCTTCCCCGTTCGCGTCAAGAAGCGCGGCGAGGTGGAGATCGTCGAGGGCCTGGAGCTCGACGACTACGCCCGCGCCAAGATCAAGGCGACCGGCGACGAGCTCCTCGGGGAGCGTGAGGCGATCAAGGATCTGCTCGGCTGATCCTCCGGTCGGCGCGCTCCTCTCCGCGCGCGTGGCCCACGGCGGGCCGCGCGCGCCGAGACGCCCCGGAAATAAAAATTATCGCGTCAGACCCCAGGCTCTGGCGCGTACGCTGCGGGACCTGCTCTGAAGAGGTCTCCATGCGTTCCAGCACGCCGTTCTCGCTCGTCATCTTGATGTCCGCGTGCATCGAGACGAACGTCAACCCCAAAGACGACGCGACGGGCGGGCTGATCGTCGACACCGCGCCGCCGGACTGCCCGCCGCACATCCCCGACTGTGAGGACAGCGATGAGCCCGTCGACACCCAAGACCTTGACTCCGAGGAGCCCAACCCGGACGACTGCGCCGTTGAGCTCGCCCCGGCCGGCACCGTAGAGGGCGCTGATGTGTGTGAAGGCACCGGGCTCCACACGGTGACGGACCCCTGGGACCTCAAGGTGGAGTGGCAGGGCCCCAAGGAGTACTCGTATCATCCCGGCCTCATCGGGAACCTCACCGACGACGACGGGGACGGCGACGTCGATGTGACCGACACCCCCGACGTCACCTACATCTCCACGGCCGGGCGCCTCGTCGTGCTCGACGGCGCGACCGGCGCCGAGCACTGGGCGCTCACGGGGTACCAGGGCTACGCCATCGGCGCCTTGGCGGACGTCGACTCCAACGGCGTGACCGACATCCTCAGCATCACCAAGACCGGCGAGATCGTCGCGGTCGGCGCCGACGGCACGAGGCTGTGGGCGAGCGCCGTGCCCTCCCTCGGCATCAACGACGTGCTCGCCGTGGCCGACCTCGACGGCGACGGCAACCCCGAGGTGCTCTCCACCGCGTTCGTGCTCAACGGCCAAGACGGCAGCCTGCTCTGGGAGCCGGATCTGGACTTCTCGATCATCTACCACGCGCCGGTCGCCGCCGACCTCGACCAGGACGGTGACCAAGAGGTCATCATCCAGGACACCGTCTACGACTCGAACGGCACGAAGCTCTGGTCTGCGTCGATCTCCGGCGACTACGGCCACTGGCCGGCGATCGTGAACTACGACAGCGACAAACAGGCCGAGATCGTGATGATCGGCAGCGGCCGGCTCGCCATCTACGAGCACGACGGCACCGAGATCCTCAACACCTTCCCGAACACGCCGCAGCCAGGTCCGCCCTGTGTCGGCGACTTTGACGGGGACGGTGAGGCCGAGATCGCCTGGGGCAGCGCGCTCACCTTCAGCGCCTACGAGCTCAACGGCTCGGAGATGTGGACCGCCCCCATCGACGACTCCTCGGGGCTCGCGGGCTGCTCGGGCTTTGACTTCGACGGCGATGGCGCCTTGGAGATCCTCTTCGCCGACCAGGCAAAGTTCACCATCTTCGACGGCGCCACGGGCGCGGTGCGGTACGAGAACACCGGCCACCGCTCCGGCACCGCCTTTGAGTACCCGACCGTCGCCGACGTCGACAACGACGGCAGCGCTGAGGTCGTCATCGTCTCCAACAACGCCGGCCTGCTGGTGGGCGTCACCGTGCTTGGCCACAGCGGCGACGGCTGGCCCAAGTCCGGCCCCACCTGGCACGCCCACGACTTCGCCGTCACGAACATCAACCCCGACGGCAGCGTGCCCGCGAGGCCCGAGCCCGCCTGGGTGAAGTACAACGTCTTCCGCGCACGCCCCTCCATCGACGACCCCTCCACCTCCGATCTCACCATCAAGTTCACGGAGTACTGCGTCGCCTCCTGCGACGGGGACGGCCTCGTGCGCCTCGCGCTCCAGGCGGAGAACCTGGGCACCAACAGCTCCATCAGCCCGACCCCTTGGGCGCTCTACGCCATCGACGAGACGGTGACCCTCATCGCCACCGGCACCCTGCCGGAGATCGCCTCGGGTGAGAAGACCGCGGGCTGGGAGGTCGACATCCTCGCCACCCAGTTTGGCCGCGGCGGCCTCATGGTGGCCATCGACGACGACGGCACCGGCTTCGGCGTGAACGAGGAGTGTGTCGAGGACAACAACGTGGACTTCCTCTACGACGTCCCCTGCGGCGGGTGAGCGGCCTCCTGCCTCGACGACGCGCCCCGCGCCCGTTCGGCCGATCGTGCGCCCAGCGCGCGCCCGCCCCCGCGCGTGTGGCCCCCGGCGGGCCGCACGGGCCAGGAACCCGCCGGGAGGGCCACAAACTCGCGTCACACCCCGTCATTTGGCGCGTATGCTGGGTTGCCTGCTCCTCTGAGGTCACCATGCGCCGCACCACTCTCTTCGCCCTCGCGGTCCTGATGCCCGCGTGCATCGAGACGAACCTCAACCCCAAAGACGACGCCACGGGCGAGCCGATCATCGACACGGCGCCGCCGGACTGCCCGCCGCAGATCCCCGACTGCAACGACACGGCGCCGCCCATCGACACCCAGGTGATTGACACCGAGGTGCCCGACCCGCCGGACTGCTCCGTAGAGCTCGCCCCGGCCGGCAGCGTGAGCGTCGCTGAAGAGTGTGAAGGCACCGCCGCCCCCACGGTGACCGACCCCTGGAACGTCAAGATCGAGTGGAAGGGCCCCAAAGAGAGCGCCTACCACATGGGCCTCATCGCGAACCTCACCGACGATGACGGCGACGGCGACGTCGATGAGAACGACACCCCCGACATCACCTACATCTCGACCGCTGGGCGCCTCGTCGTGCTCGACGGCGCCACGGGCAGCGAGCACTGGGCGGCCTCGGGGTACCAGGGCTACGCCATCGGCACCTTGGCCGACGTCGACAGCGACGGCGTGACCGACATCATCACCGTCACCAGCGGCGGCCAGATCGTCGCCTTGGACGCCAACGGCACCAAGATGTGGACGAGCACCGAGCGCTCCACGGCCACCCACGACCTCCTCGCCGTGGCCGACCTCGACGGCGACGGCAACCCCGAGGTGCTCTCCAACCAGTACGTGCTCAACGGCCAAG
>JAKLKD010000294.1 GCA_023150845.1 Myxococcota bacterium
GTCCAGCGTGGTCGCCGACGCTTGGAGTGTGCCCGCGAATCGCCCCTCGGTGAGGTCCTCGTCCGCGAGGAGCGCTGGCTCTATGAAGGACCGCACCTCCGGCGGCGTCGCAGGGCGACACTGACAGGCGTACACAAACAACAACGCCACCAGCGAGGCTCGCGCAGGCGAGGGTGACGCGCTCGGTGAGGATTTACTGAACATAGGCCAGCTCCCAAGCACACCCGTCATCGCATATGCCAGACATGGCCGCCGCGTCGACGCTCCCCGTGCAGCCCTCAAAGTCGCCGCCGCTGAGCGTGACAGCGGCTCCTGCTACCGCGCCGCCTTCAGGGAGGTTGCCGTGGCTCATGCTCCAATCGGCGAGGGAGAATGAGCAGCTCGCGACATCGGCGGTGAGGGTCGCGGTCATTCGCATTCCGAAGCAGGAACCGGAGGTCTCGACCGTTCCCGAGGGTACGGAGGCGCAGCTCTGCGTGGTGTCCTCCTCCTCAACGGCGACATCTTTGGACTCAGGACTGGCGCCACTACAGCCGGTGAGCGCGAGCATGAACACGAGGATCTGGCGAGAGGACATGAGCACTCCGAGCTAGGCACGCATGAATACACTCCCACCACCTCAAGTTGATACCATTCGATAGCCACAGTGCCTTGTCCAGGCGGCGCAGAGCTCTGGGGTGATGCTCGCCCACGCGCTGATCATGGCCTCGCGTAGCCGGGTGAAGGAGCTTGGCGCGACCTTTCGGATGGTCCTCTTGAGCCATGCCCAGCAGATCTCGATGGGGTTGTACTCTGGGGAGTAGGGCGGCAGATAGAGCGCGGTGGCTCCCCACTTGGAGAGGATCTCGTCGACGCCCGCGACTTGGTGGGCGCGCAGCCTGTCCATGACGACGACATCGCCTTTTCGGAGATTTGGGCCGAGCTGTTCGTCGAGAAAACGCTTGAACGTCTCTCCGTCCATTGAACCCTCAACCTCCATCTTGCCACGAAGGCCGTCTGCGGCGATGGCGCCGATGATTGTGAGTCGTTTCGCGTGAATGGGAGCGTGCACGACAGCCTTCTCGCCCGCCCTTGACCATGCGAAGCCATTGGAGAGCGCCGTGCTCACTCCTGACTCATCAAGAAAGACGAGCGCATCGGTGTTCATCGCTGGTTGCTCTTCGGAGAACTTCTTGCGGTCCAGCACCACGTCAGGCCGCCTCGATGCTGGGGCTCGCCGAACCGCTTTTTTTTGGTGTACCCCAGCGCCCGAACGGTGAGGCGCATGGTCTCGGCGGAGACCGAAACGCCAAAGGTCTCCTCGTAACCCTTGACCAACTCAGGGATGCTGCTGTCGGGCACCTCCTCGAGGGTCGCCACAAGAAAGGCGCGGCCTTCTTCATTGATCTTGGGCTGATGCCGTGCGCCCCCCATCGGCAGCGGCACGACGTTCCCGTTTCGCCGCCTAAGCGCGATCCATCGGTTGACCGAGGCCACACCGACCCCATACCGCTCCGCGAGCTCTCGAAAGCTGCCTTCACCGTTCTCGTAGGCCGTGATCACGCGCTTGCGCAGCGCTTGAGGATAGGGACTCGCCACAGGAACCTCCAGGATACTCCCTGATCCCCTGTTTTGACGACTCACGCAACTACCAAGTAGCGTCTAACTCGATCGACTTGAGCTGGGGGGAGTGTATGCAAGTTTTATGCCACGACAACAATTACCGTTTCATGGGCAGTTTCGCCGCCGACTGTGACGACTCGCGTTACTGCCGTGACACGAAACGTCACAGATCTACACTCAGGATGGAGATCATTGCTCAGCCCGGTGTCGCCTTATACACGGAGATTGATCACATCTCCACATCTTTCCCGTTGATGATGCGATTCACCCGTAGCCTCGTCTGTAGCTGCTCCCATCGGCAGATGGGGTGATCGGCGCCGAGCAGAGTGTCATCAAGGGCGCTCCCCCACTGGCTCGATCATAATGATGGCTCACCCATGATGCCGATGATGCAGGTCCTCCCCGTGGGCGTGACGATGTGACCGCGCCGTGTGGGCGTGGACGTGGTTGTGCTCCCCCTCGACGGGAGGCTCATGGGCGTGATCGTCATGGTGCCCATCATCGTGTCGATGGGGGTGCTCATGGGTCATCGCCTCGTGGTCATGGGGATGATCGTGCTCCTCCTCCAGATGCAACCAAACGCCGAGCGCCATAAGCAAGGCACCCGACACAGTCAACAGCCCGCCCAAGGGCTCGCCGAGGAGCGCGGCGCCTATGGCGCCCAGAAACGGCGCCACGGCGAACACTGAGCCCGTTCGCGCCGCGCCCAGCACCCGCTGCGCCCGCAGGTACATTCGTAGGCTGAGCCCGAAGCCGAGCGCCCCGCAGGTGAACAAACCCAAGGCGGCGACGAGCCCTGGCCAGCTCGCCCCGCTCAGAGAGGCGAGGAGACACGACGCCACCACACCCACCGCGCTCTTGGCGGCGACGACGTGGGCGGGGTCGAGATCGGAGAGCGGACGGGAGATCGTGTTGTCGGCGGCCCAGGAGAGCGTCGCCAAGGCGATGAGCGCGGGGCCAAGCCAGGTGGTCTCGCCCGCGGTGGACTGATCCAGGCCGACGAGGGCGCCGCCCCCGGCGATGACCAGCACCGCCGCCGCCACACGGCGACCGATGGGCTCGCGCCACACCAGCGCGCCGAGGATCACCGTGAACACGGCCTCTAGATTCAGCAGCAGAGACGCGGTGGCGCCGCTCGTGCGCGCGAGCCCCGCGGAGAGCGCGACCGGGGCGATAAACGCGCCCGTGAGGCCCACGCCCAGCACCCGAGGCCAGTCGGAGACGCGGAGCTTGTTCTCTCCCGCCCGTCTCAGGACCATCGCGAACAGTCCAGCGCCCGCGTAGAGCAGCGCGGCGACGGTCGGCGCCCCAGCCCCCACGCCGAAGCGTTGCACCAGCGGCGTCGTCGCGCCAAACAGCGCCGCTGCGGCCAAGGCCAACAGCACGCCCCGCGCGATCGGGCTCACGTTCAGGGTCACTGTGCGTCTGCGGGGAGCAGGCTCGGCCACGACTCCACCAAGGCGAGCCGCACCGTCATCTCCGCCGCGTCCGCCCGGGCCTCGGCGGCCATGCCCCAGGCGTCGAGCACCCTCGCTTGAAGCAAGGTCGCCTCAGCGGGGCCGATCGCCCCGGCGTTGAGCGCCGCCTCAATCGCCGCCAGGGCCGCCCGGGCCTCCTCGCTTGGATCAGCCGTCTGCGTGAGCTGCCCGATCACCTCACGTCGCACCGCAGCCCCCGCGCGCTCGGCGTCGAGGCGGCTCTCCAGGGCGACCCGCTCGGACTGTGCGAGCTGTGCCGCCCCCTCGGCCTCGGCCACCCCGCCTTGGTTCCGCGCCCACAGCGGCAAGGTGGCCGAGAGCGTCGGCCCCACCGTCCACGCGGCGTTCTGCTCCCACGACCAGGGCGGGATCTCCACCCCCGTCGGTGTGGTGCTCACCGCGACGTTCTGGGTTTGCGCCCACACTCCAAGCTCCACCGGGGGCAGGCGCGCGGCCTGGGCTTGGCGCAGCGCGGCGTCGGCGCCGTCTTGGCGGGCGCTCGCCGCCACAAGCGCCGCGCTCTGCCCCGCCGTGGAGGCCGTCGGCACCACAAGCATCGGATCCGTCGGCAGGTTGAGCGTCTCTGTGAGCCCCGTCGTCGTCGCGAGCGACGCTTGGGCCTCTAAGAGCCGCGTCTGCGCGGTGAGCAAGCCGCCCACCGCCGCCGCCTCTTCTAGCCGCGCGAGGTGAACCTCTAGCTCGCCGACGTCCCCGCTCGCGAGGCGGCGCTCGACCTGCGCCCGGACCCGCAGGGTCAACACGACAGCCTCTTTGGCCCGGGCCACCTCGGCCTGGGCATCGATGACCTCGATCATCCCCAGACGCGCGGCGGCGGCGACCTCCAGCCGACGCTGCGCTCGTTCAGCCTCGGCGGCATCAAGCCCCGCCCGCGCGGCCTGGGCGGCGGCGCGGCCCTCCCCTGAGAACGAGAACGGCTGGGAGAGCGAGACCTCATGCTGGGTGAGGCCGAAGCCCAGGCGCGCCTCTAAGGTGGGGTCGTAGCGGAGGCCCGTCGCCGCGCGCAGGGCGCCTTCAGCGGCGATCACCTCGGCCTCAGCCCGCGCGAGGGCAGGGTCTTGGGCGAGGGCCGCACGCACCACCTCATCCGGGGACAGGCTCGCCGCGAAGGCCGCGCCAAACGAGAGCAGGAGCGTGAACGTCATGGCGCCACCACCGCGCCGAACCGACGAAACAACACCGGCACGACGAACATGTTGAGGACTGTGCTGGAGAAGAGCCCGCCGAGCATCACCACACCCATCGGCGCCTGAATCTCGTTTCCGGCCTGGTCGGCGGCGAGCACCAGCGGGATCAGCGCGAGCCCAGCGGAGAGCGCGGTCATCAGCACCGGCACGACCCGCTCGATCGATCCGCGCACCACGGCTTCAGCGAGGGTGAGCCCGTCCACCCGCACGAGATGTTCGTAATGCGTGACCATCAAGATCCCGTTGCGGGTGGCGATGCCAAAGAGCGTCACGAAGCCGACCAGCGCCGGGGTGCTCAGGGTGCCCGAGGTCAAGGCGAGGGCCATCACCCCGCCGATGAGCGACAGCGGCAGGTTCACGAGCATCAACAGGGCGTTACGCGCCGACCCGAAGGCCGCCACCAGCAGCAGATAGACGCCCACTACCACCATCACCGAGAGCCCGGCGATGGTGCGTTCGGCCTCGGCGGCGGACTCAAACTGCCCGCCATACACCACAAACACGTCTTCCCCGAGGTTCGCCTCGGCGTTCACCCGCGCCCGCAGCTCCTCGACGACGGAGGCGAGATCCCGCCCCGCGACGTTCGCCTGGACGACCATCTTGCGGCTGCCGCCCTCACGCACGATGGTGTTGGGGCTCGACCCCCGCACGATCGACGCGACCTCCCCCAAGGCCACCCGGGCGCCGGTCGGGGTGTGAATGGGCAAGGAGCCCAAGGCCGAGAGATCGCCCTCCACACGATCGGCGAGGCGCACCACGATGTCTACGGGGCGCTGGCCCTCCAAGAGCCCACCCACGGTCTGCCCCACCAAGGCGCGCTCCACCTGCTCGCCAAGCTCACCTGCGCCCAGACCAAACCGCGCCAGGGCGCTCCGGTTGGCCCGCACCTCCAGCTCGGGGATGTCGACCTGCTGCTCAATCGACACGTCTACGGCGCCGGGCACGGTCTTCGTGATGGCCTCCACCCGCACCGCCGCCGCGCGCAGCGTCTCTAAGTCGTCGCCGAACAGCTTCACGGCGATGGCTGAGCGGGTGCCAGAGAGCAAGTGATCAATTCGGTGAGAGAGCGGCTGGCCCACGGTGATGTTCGCGCCGCCGATGGTGGCCAGCTCCCCACGCAGGGCCTCCAAAAACTCCTCTTTGTCCCGATCGCTCTCGGAGAGATCCAGGGTGACGTCGATCTCCGCCGCGTTCACGTCCTGGGCGTGCTCATCCAGCTCCGCGCGCCCGGTGCGACGGCTCGTCGACACCACCTCGGGGAAGCTGAGCAGGGCCGTCTCGACGCGGCGCCCGAGACGGTCCGACGCCTCCAACGAGGTGCCCGGTCGGGTGACCACGTTGATCGTCAGCGCGCCCTCATTAAACTCGGGGAGAAACGTGCGCCCGAGGCTGGGCACCACGGCGAGGGACGCGATCAGAGCCGCCGCAGAGAGCCCCAGCACCCAGCCCGGGCGCGCCAGCGCGGTCTCCAACAGCGGCCCGTAGACCCGCTGGCTCCATCGGGCGAGCCGACTCTCGTCCTCGGCGACGGCCTTCGCCCCGGGCAGCAGGTAGGCGCACAGCGCGGGCGTGAGCGTGACCGCCACACCCAACGACGCGAGCAGCGCGACGACGTAGCTCATGCCCAAGGGCGCGAGCATCCGCCCCTCGACGCCCTTCAAGAAGAACAGGGGCAGAAACACCAGCGTGATGATCAAGGTGGCGAACACGATGGAGCCACGAATCTCGACCGACGCCTCGTAGATCACCACCAGGGGATCCCGCTGGGCCTCAGGCGGCAGCGTGTGGTTCTCGCGCAGGCGGCGGAAGACGTTCTCGACGTCGATGATCGCGTCATCGACGACGGAGCCGATGGCGATGGTGAGCCCGCCCAAGGTCATCGTGTCCAAGGTGAGCCCCATCGCGTCCAGCGCGAGCACCGCGACCACCAACGAGACGGGGATCGCCGCCAGAGAGATCACCGAGGCGCGGACGTTGCCCAAGAACAACAGCAGGATCACCGCCACGAGCAGCGCGCCGTCTCTCAGGGATCGCCCGACGTTCGACACGGCGCTCTGAATAAAGTCGGCCTGACGAAACACGCGCCGGTTGAGCGTGAGCCCTTCAGGCAGCGAGGGCTCCAGCTCATCCAGCAGGGCGTCTACCTTGGCGGTGACCTCCAAGGTGTTGGCATCAGGCTGCTTGAGCACCCCCATCACCACGGCGGGCCGCGCGTTCGCCGAGCCCTCGCCACGTTTGACCTTGGGCGCATAACCGACGCTCCCGAGCTGCCGCACCAGGATCGGGCGGCCCTCGCGCACGGCCACCACAGACTCACCGAGGGCCTCGGGATC
>JAKLKD010000295.1 GCA_023150845.1 Myxococcota bacterium
GGCGGCGGCAGGGGCGGCGCCTCGCCGAGCACCGCGGCGGGCTGGAGCACGTCGGGCTCACACGCGCAGCCTGGACCGGGCGACCAGCAGCCCGGCCCCCGGATGACGACCACGCCGGGGGTCACCTGGGAGGCGCCGGGGCAGACCACGCCCGCGTCGACGACGAGCGCCGCGACGGCCTCGGTCTCGACGAGCTCCCCGTCGGGGCCGGTGAGCGCCAGCCCCGCGCTCACCGCGAGCTCCGCGGCGCAGCCCTTGAGCCGCGGCTCGACGTAGAGGGTCTGCCAGGCGCTCAGCTCCAGGTAGACCCTCGCGTGGCGGTCCACACGCTCCCGCAGGGTGCGCAGCTCGTCCCGGCGGGCGGCGTCGAGGAGCGGCAGCACGGTCTGTGAGGCCGACATGGCCTCGACCCTCCCCTGCCCGACCCGGGCGCGCTGCACCCGCCGCCCGAGCTCAGCGCCGAGGCCACGGGCCCGCGCCCCCAACGACAGGGCGATCTCATCGGCGCAGGCCGCGCCTTTGCCCTCGTTGAGCCCACGCTCCGCCCAGCGGTTGTGCACCCGGCTCGCGGCGACCTCCAGGGCGGAGACCTCCTCCAAGAGCGCCCGCTGGCCGCGCAGGGCCTCCTCCAGCTCCGGGGCCCGGGGCGCGATGAGCGCGGGGTCGATGCCCAAGGCGGGCAGGCTCAGGAGCCCGAGCACGAGGGCCGAGGTGAGGAGGACGGGACGAGCGCGCATTCGCCAAGCGTAGCGCGTCTGGGGCCCGAGCGGCATACTCTGGCGCATGACCCCGACCTCCGCCCTCCTCGTCGCCCTCGGCGGCGCCCTCGGCGCCTTGGCCCGCGTCGGCCTGGGACTCTGGCTCACCCGCGTTTACGCGCCGAGCTTCCCCTGGGTGACCCTCGGCGTGAACACCCTGGGATGCCTCTTGTTGGGGATCCTCGTCGGGCTGACCCCGAGCGACGACGAGGCGCAGCGAATGGCGCGCCTCGCGCTTGGCGGCGGCTTCTTGGGCGCCTTCACCACCTGGTCCACCTTCTCGATCGAGACGATCACCCTCGTCCAGACGGGCCGGACGGGGGCGGCGGCGCTGAACCTCGGCCTGAGCCTCGTCTTGGGGCTCGGGGCCGGGGCCCTGGGCCTGCACCTCAGCCGATAAGCTCGCTGTTCGGCGGAATGATCGCGTTCTTGTGCACGATGGCGATGCCGTCCACGAGGGACCAGCCCTCGTAGTGGGCGTCTTTGGCGCCGACCCGGCCGCGGATGACGCAGTTGTCGCCGATGCGGGCGTTCTTGTCGATGATCGCGCGCTCGACGACGCAGCCCGCGCCCAGGCCGATGCCGGGGTGGCCGGCCTCGCGGTGGCGGTGCTGGCGCTCGGTGTCCTCGATGTAGTCCGCGCCCATGAAGATGCTGTCGCGGATCACCGAGCGCGCCCGGATGCGGGTGCGCACGCCGATGACCGAGCGGGCGATGTGCTCGGCCTCGATGAAGCAGCCGTCGCTGATGAGGGAGTCCACCACCTGGGTCGCGCGCACCGTCGAGGGCGGCAAGAAGCGCTGGTGGGTGTAGATCGGCGCCTCGGGGTGGAAGAAGTGGAAGGCGGGCTCGGGCCGCGCCAGGGCGAGGTTCGCCTCGTAGAAGGCGCCGATGGTGCCGATGTCCTCCCAGTAGCCGTGGAAGGTGTGGGCGACGACGTTGGCGCGGTCGAGGAGCGACGGCAGGATGTCCCGGCCAAAATCGACCATGTTGGGGTCCGCGAGGCTCTCCTCCAGGCAGCGGCGGGAGAAGACGTACACGCCCATCGACGCCAAGAAGCGCTTCTCGCCGAGCCCCGCCGAGGCCGGCATCTCCAGATCGCTGAGGTCTTCGTCGTCCCGGGGCTTCTCGCGGAAGCCGGTCACCCGCCCGCGCTCGTCCACCCGCATCACCCCGAAGCCGTCGCACTCCTCGCGGCGCACGGGCAGGCAGCTCACCGTGGCGTCGGCCCCGGCGCGGCGGTGGGTGTCGAGGAGCTCGCGGTAGTCCATGCGGTAGAGGTGATCGCCGCTCAGGATCAGCACCTCGTCCACCCGGTCGTCGCGCATCATGTGGTGGAGCTGCTTGCGGAAGGCGTCCGCGGTGCCCTGGAACCAGTCGTCCCGGGCCTCGGTCTGCTCCGCGGTGAGGATCTCCACGTTCATCTTGCTGAACATGTCGAAGCGGTAGGTGTTCATCACGTGGGTGTTCAGGGAGTTGGACCTGAACTGGGTGAGCACGAAGATCTTCGACATGCGGCTGTTGATCGCGTTGGACAGCGGGATGTCGATGAGCCGGTACTTGCCCGCGAGGGGCACCGCGGGCTTGGAGCGCGACGAGGTGAGCGGGGCGAGGCGGGTGCCGCGGCCGCCGCCGAGGATCACCGTGATGCAGTTCGACATGGAGGCTCCTTCACGCAAGGAGGCTAAGGTAGGGGAATGCTGCGGCGCCGACAACTCCCCCCCTCACAAGCCCTGATTCTGCTCGGGATCCCGGTGATCGGGGGCCTCGGCGCGGGCTGCCCCGGAGAGTGCGTCGGCGCGGGGTGCGACGACTCTTTTGAGGCCAGCGCCGCGGTCCTTCACCTCGGCGGCGACCGCCTCACCCGGGTGCGTGGCCTGGATCCTCGGGATGGCGCGTTCACGCTCCGCGGCGGCGCGAACGAGGGTGTCGAGTGGGCCCTCGGGCTCTCTGGCGCGGCGCTCTACGTCGGCGCGCCCCAGGCCTCGGCGCTCGTGAGCTACGCCTTGCTGCCGACGGACCCCACGGGCCAACGACGCCTGGATCTCAGCGGCTCAGACACCTTGCCCGACGACGTCGGTGCCTTGCTCGGCGAGACGAGCACGGATCAGTTCGGCGCCGCCTTCGCCCGGGTGCCGGACCCAGACGGCGTCGCCGACCTGCTCGTGGGCGCCCCGGGCCTGCTCGGCGGGAGCGTCAACCCCGACGCCGGGGGCATCTACCTCTTTGAGGATCTCGGCGACGGGCTCAGGGGCACGACGAGCGCGTCGACGGCGCGGCTTCGGGTGCTCTCGGAGCTCGCCGGGGACCGCCTGGGCTCCGTCGTCGCCGCCTGCGGGGATCTCGACGGTGACGGCGAGGCCGAGCTCTTGGCCTCCGCGCCTTGGGACTCCTCCGTCGCCGCCATGGGCGGGCGGGTGGACCTCGCGCTCACGACGACGCTGAGCGCGCTGGGCGACGAGCTGCTCCTCGCCGGGCAGCTTGAGCGCAGCTTCACCCTCGCCGACGACGGCGCCCGGCTCGGCCACGCCTTGGGGTGCGCCGAGGACCTCGGCGGCGGCGGCGTCTCGGACCTCCTCCTGAGCGCGCCCTTCGCCGACATCGACGGGCGTGAGGGTGCGGGGGCCGTGTACCTGCTCAACGGCGAGACCTTGCCGACCGTACCCGACGGCGCCTCCTCCATCGAGGTGAGCGCCGTGGCGGACCTCGTGATCAGCGGGGAGACCGCCGGGGACTACCTCGGCTGGGCCCTCGCCGTTGGGGATCTCGACGGAGACGGCGCCGCCGAGCTGGCCATCGGGGCCCCCGGCGCGGGAGGCGCCCAGTCGAAGGCCCGGGGCCAGGTGCTCGTCTACTCCGGCGAGGCCGTGCGCGCGGGCGAGGACCGCTTCGGCACGCTCTTTGGGGAGGCCGCCGGGGACCAGGCCGGGGCGGCCCTCGGCGTAGGAGACCTCGACGGTGACGGCTACGAGGACCTCATCATCGGGGCGCCTCGGGCCAACCCGACGGACTCGGCGACGAGCTTCGCCGCCGGGGTCGTCTACGTCTTCACCGGGTCGCCGGGCTTCCCGATGGAGGGCACCCGCTCGGTGACCAGCTCCCAAGGGCGCATCACCGCCGACCAGCAGTTCTTGAGCGCCGGGCAGGCCCTCGCCGTGGGCGCCTTAGACGCGGGCCTCACCGACGACGACGGTGAGCCCGCGACCGTCGGCCTCGCGCTCACCGTGAACTTGTCCAGCGACGAGTGAGCCCGGTCAGCGAGCGCAGATCGCCTCGATCTCGTCGATGTCTTTGGGGATCGACGCCGTGAGCACGTCGGGATCGCCCTCGGTGACGAGCACGTCGTCCTCGATACGCACGCCGATGCCGCGGTACTGGGGCGGGCACTCGGCGTCGTCGGGGGGGATGTAGATCCCGGGCTCGATGGTGATCACCGCGCCGGGGCGCAAGGGCGACGAGGACTGGCCCTCGACGTAGGCGCCAACGTCGTGCACGTCGAGGCCGAGCCAGTGGCCGATGCCGTGCATGTAGTAGCGTTTGTAGGCCCGGCTCTGGATAAGCTCGTCCACCTCACCCTGGAGCAGGCCCAGGCGCACCATCCCAAGGGTGAGCCCCCGGATCGCCGCGTCGCTCACCTGCTTGAAGGTGTTGCCGGGCCGCACGAGGTCCACGCAGGCCCGCTGCACGTCGAGCACGAGGGCGTAGATCTCCCGCTGGGCCGGGGTGAAGCTCCCTGAGGCCGGGAAGGTGCGGGTGACGTCCGCGGTGTAGCCCAGGCGCTCACAGCCCGCGTCGACGAGGACCAGGTCGCCGTCCTCGATCTGCCGGTCGTTCTTGACGTGGTGCAGGATGCAGGCGTTGGGCCCGCTGCCGACGATGGTGCCGTAGCCGGGGCCGTCGCCGCCACGCGAGCGGAAGTTGTACTCGATGAGCGCCTCAAGCTCGTACTCTTTGGCGCCAGGGCGCCCGGCGCGCATCGCCGCGACGTGGGCCTCATGGGTGATGGCGGCGGCCTCCCGCATGAGCGTGAGCTCCGCCGGGGACTTGATGAGGCGGAGCTGGCCGAGGAGGCGGTCGGGGCTCACGAAGGCGTCAGGGAGCACACGCTGGCGCTCCCGGGCGGGCTTACGCGCCGCGGCGAGGGCGGCCATGAGCGTCGCGTCGTCGTGGGGGTGGTGGCCGAGGCGGACGTGCAGGGTGTGGAAGCCGACGAGCAGCTCGGGGAGCCGCTGGGCGAGCTCACCGATGGGGTAGGCCTCTTCAGCGCCGTAGAGCGTCTTCGCGCCCTCGGGGCCGGGGCGGATGCCCGTCCAGACCTCCATGAGGGTGTCCTTCGGCTGGACAAACATCACGAAGTTCGGGGCGTCGCCGCCGCGCAGGATGACGACGACCTCGGGGTCGGTCCAGCCGGTGAGGTAGAGCAGGTGGCTGTCTTGGCGATAGCGGTGCTCGGAGTCGCCGTTGCGCCCCTTCGGCGCGGCGCCAAAGAGGAGGATCGCCTCGCCGTCGGGCAGCGCGGCCAAGGCGCGCTGGCGGTGCTGGGCGTAGAGCTCGCGGGCCGAGAACGGTGCGGACATGAGTGCTCTCCTTGCGGTCTCTCTCCCTCTAACATCCCCTCCTTGCGCCCGAGTCGCCGGTCATTCTCTTGACCTGCTCCCCAACCCGCCCGAAGTTATGTGACCATCTCGTGACAGGCCCCCCGTCCACCACCGACCTGGAGACGAAGTGGAATTTCGGCTGACCCAAGACAGCGGTCGCTCGTACTTCATCCGCACCGTCGAGGTCCGTGCCCACGATCCTCGCCTGATCAAGACGATCAGCGAGATCGACCTCATGACGTTCTCCCAGCCCACCTGGAGCCACGTCACCCTCGACCTCGCCCTGCGCCACGGGCGCACCACCCTGCTCTACGCCGATGACCTCGCCATCGGCTCATGCCACTGCGTGCGGTCCTGGGACAACCCTGAAGAGGCCGTGCTCTTCGCCATGGCCATCCGGCCGGGCTGGCGCGGCCGCGGCCTCGGCAGCCGCTTCTTGCAGGGCGTGCTCGACGGCCTCGCCCGCGACGGCCTGCGCTCCGTGGTGCTCCAGGTGGACGCCAACAACAAGGCCGCCGTGCGTATCTACCAGTCGCGCTTCGGTTTTGAGATCCTCAGCGACGAGATCGACTCCCGGGGGGAGCGCCGCGTACACATGCGCCGCGTGCTGCGCGCCACGGCGGCGAACGACACCTTGGGGGAGCTCAGCGCGGGCTGACCCAGCGCAGGATTGAGTCCGCGCACTTTTTGTTGCGGCGCGGCCCAGGCAGAGCGTAGCCTGAGGGCGTATGGGCTCCCTTCGCAGCGTCATTCGAGGCACCTTCGGCCGCTGCCCCGCCTGCGGGACGGCGCCGCTGTTCGTCGGCGTCACGGCGCTCCATGAGACCTGCCCGCGCTGCCACGTGCGCCACGAGCGCTTCGACGGCTCCTGGACGCTCGTGACCTGGCTCGCCATCTCCTTCGGCGTCACCGTGGGCATGGTGGCCCCGGCGGTGATGTGGGTGAAGGGCTGGATCCGCGAGGACGAGGGCCTCATCGCCGTGACGGTGCTCTCGACGCTCTGCACCGCGCTCATCTACCGGCCGCTCAAAGGCGCCACCTTCGGCGCCTTACACGCCATGGGCCTCGTCTACCCCGACGCCGAGCGCGCCGGGAACGTCATCTACCTCGCCCGGGCCCGGCAGCTTCGCCAGGACCGGGAGCGGAGGCGGGCCCAAGGGGCCTGAGCCCGCCAGCCCCCGTGACGGCGGCTCAGAAGCTCCCGGCCATGATGTTCCAGGTGATGCTGCTCTCGTCGATGTCCTTCTTGGCGGCGTCGAAGGTGTAGCGCTTGATCTCGCGCTGCTCATCCGCGGCGACGTAGAGCTCGAGCTTGCCGTCGCCGTCGAGGTCGGCGGGGTAACAGGCGTGCTCAAAGCCCGAGGAGGACTGCTGGAAGTGGTTCGACACCCAGGGCGCCGCGGGGTCGGCGGCGGGGGTGAAGTGGTAGATGCCCGTCTTGTAGGCGCAGGCCACGAGCTCCTTCTTGCCGTCGCCGTCAAAGTCGCCGGGGACGAGGAAGCGGGTCTGGCGGTCGTCGATGGTGGCGAAGACCTTGTGGTCAAAGCCGGAGCCGTCGGCCTTGAGCGTGTACTGGCGGATCTCGACGGGCTTGGTGATCTGCTTCTCGGCGGTCTCGGCCTCGAGCACGGAGAAGAGCTCGGACTTGCCGTCGCCGTCGAGGTCCGCGGCGAGGATCTCCTTGGCGTGGGTGGCGCCCATGGGGTCCACGACGCTGCGCTCATACGAGGTGCCGTTCCAGCGGTACATCACCATCATGCCGGGCTGGCTCTCGTTGGCCTTGTTGCGATCCGTCGGGGTCGCGAAGAACTCGAGCTTGCCGTCGCCGTCGACGTCGCCGATCTCGATCTCGTGGACGAAGGTGTCGGGCTTGGCGTCCATCTCGATGACCTCGGCCTTGCCGTCCGGGGTCTCGGCGGGGTTCACCACGGCCACGACGCCGCCGTCGTGGGTGGCGATGACGAGCTCATCCTTGCCGTCACCGTCCACGTCGCCGATCTCGAGGTCACGCAGGCGGTCAAACTTGCCGCCCCAAGACTTCTCCCAGAGGAGCGCGGCGGACCACTTGCCGTCCTTAAAGGTCCAGTGCTTGAGCTTGGCGTCCTCGGCGCCGATGGTGAGGATGCCGCCCTGGTAAGCGATGGCCTTGTGGAAGACGTTCGACTCGGCGTCCTCGAGGCGCACCCGGGTCCAGACGCCGTCCGCGCCCATCCGCAGGATGTCGAGGCGCGCCGGGCCGGGCTTGGGGCTGCCCTTCTCGTCCTTCATGAACCAGGCCTGGGCGAACAAGAGCGCCGGGCGGGCCTCACCCTCCAGGGGCTCCTGGACGGGGGTGTAGGCGGCGGGCGCGGGGGGAGCGCCCGCGGCGTCGGCGCCGCCAGCGACGGGCTCACCGGGCTTGGCGTCTTTGGTGGTCTCGCCGCCCGCGCAGGCGACGAGGAGGGAGAGCGCGACAGCGGAGAAGGCGAACGAGCGGTGGTTCATGGGATTACTCCTGAGACGAGGCGGGGTTATTCGTGTCTGGCCCGGCTCGCAAGCCCCCGACGCTGCGGGCGACGCCACCCTGGACACGATGGGGCGACGCGCCGGGTTCCCAAGCGCGGAGCACACCGTCCGACGGGCCGACGACGAAGCTCTCGTTGGGCACCTCAGCGCCGTACCCGAGCTGCACATGGGCGCCGAGCCGGGCGCGGTGGCCGATCGCGCTGCCCAAGAACCAGGCCCCGGAAGAGACCCGGGCGCCGCGATGGGCCACCCGCACGGGCTTGTCGAAGGCGAGATCGTAGGTGGTCACGCCCCAGGCCACGAAGCAGTCGCGGCCAAAGACGCAGGCCTGGTGGCCGTCGCCGGAGGAGATGAAGGCGCCGGGGAAGGCCACGCAGAGGTTCATCATGCCCCGGCGGCTCACCCGCGCGCCCGCGCCGAGCACCGAGGCGTTGACGATGGCGTGCTCCTCGATCTTGACACCATCGGCGATGACCGCGCCGCGCACGACGGCGTAGGGGCCGATCTCGACGCCGTCGCCGAGCACGCAGGCCTCGACGACCGCCGTGGGGTGAATGTTCACCTTCTTGCCGCGCACGGTGAGGGCCTGGGCGAGCACGAAGGGGTTCAGCGAGCGCGCCCGGAGC
>JAKLKD010000296.1 GCA_023150845.1 Myxococcota bacterium
TCCGAGGTCTCAACCTTGGAGGGTGTGGCGTTGTCCTCCGCCGAGTACACCCGCTCCCGGGCCCTGCTCGTGCAGAACGCCGAGCGGCGGGGCGACTCCGACGCCGCGCTCCGTTACCTCGACCAGCTATTTTTGCTCGACGAGAACCGCTACAACCCCGTCTACCTCTCTCGGGCCTCGGTGCACCTCGTCAACAAGCAGCGTTACGCCGAGGCCTTGGCGAAGGCGAACGAGGCGGAGCGTTATTGGGCGCGGATCCCCGCGGACCAGATGGACCGCACCCAGACCGACATCTACGCCTCCCAGGCGAGCGCCGCGCTGGGGCTGTTCTACGCCGACCCTGACGACGCCGCGCTCCTGGACCGCTCGATCCGCGCCTGGGAGCGATACCGGCAGCACGCCGCCGCCCGAGGGGACTCCTCTCGTGTCGCCAAGGCCGACGCGGAGATCAGCCGCCTGCGTGACATGCAGGCGAGGATGGAGTGAGCATGTCTACCCCCAACGCTCGCTGGCTCGTCCTCTTCACCTTGTTGTCTGTCGGAGGCTGCGCGACCCGGCAGATCTCCGGCCAGGTCATCGATCGTAACGGCCAGCCCCTCGACCGGGCCCTGGTGAAGGTCGTGCCGGGCGGTGTGGAGCTCATCACCGACCAGACCGGCGCCTTCGCCTTTGACTACCTGCGCGACGAGACCGGCGCCCGCACCAAGCTCAAGCCCCGGCAGGAGTACACCGTCGAGGTCTTTAAGCCGGGGTACCACGTCGAGCAGGTGCCCGTGCGTTACGAGCGCGGCGTGCTCATCCTCGCCCCGGTGACCCTGCGTGAGGACACGATCCGCGTCGAGAGCGCCCCGGTGGACCTCGATCCCGACGCCGTGAACACCCGCGGCCAGTCCTCCGGCGCCACCTACGAGGGGGAGTAGCGGGTGCGGTCACCGCGCTGGCTGGGCTCGTGTGGTTGGGCCACGCTCCTCACCCTCTGCGCCTGTTCGGGGGGAGACGGAGACGGCGGCGCGGCGCCGGTCACGACGGCCTTGGATGAGACCTGGCTCGGTGAGCTTCGTGCGGACCCGAGCCGCTTCACCGCCTGGGTCGCCTCGGACCGCGAGGGCTTCGTGCTCTTGCAGCAGCACCGGCTTGAGGAGGCCGCGACCCGCGACAGCGTGGCCGGCCTGCGGGCGCGCCGGGAGCTCTCCGCGCTCTACGCCCAGCTCACGCGCCTCCAGGATCTCGCCTACGACGGCGTGATCGCCGAGTCGTCCGCTCGGAACGCGCCGCCCTCCCCCGCCTTCTTGTACTTCAGCGTCTTGGCCATCCAAGACCGCAAGGAGCGTGAGCGCGCCGCCGCGGACGAGCGCCCAGCCGAGGGGGAGCCCCTGACGGCCGCGTTTATGGAGGCCACCGAGCCCGTCCGCCAGCGTTACGCCGCGCACCGCGCCGCCCGAGACGCCCGAGACGTCGGCGCCTTGTGGGGCCTCGCCGCCACGCCGCTGTGGACCGAGCCCCTGCCGAACGGCGAGCGCCGCCTCTACGATCCCTTCTTCTACCGCACCGTCGCCCTGAGCCTCGCCGTGGACGCGCCCGCCGAGGGCCCCGAGGCGCTCGTCTTCTCCGGCTGCCTCACCGCCGCCGACGCCCAGGCCGAGGCCAAGGCCTCGATGGACACCCCGGAGCTCGGCTGCGCCTTGGCCGCCTTGGCGCGGCTCGGGATCGCGCCGCCGCCTGAAGTCGACGATCCCCAGTCCGCGAGCGATCTCGTCGTGTCCCTCGACGCCGCCCTCGACCCCTGGACCCGGGCCACCCTCGCCGCCGGAGACCCGGCGATCGCTGAGCTCTTCGGGGACCTGCGCCTCGTCGAGCGCACCCGCGCGCGCTGGCTCCTCGCCTTGGCCCGCGCCGACCTGCACCACGACCGGCCGCGCCGCGCCTTGACCTTCGCCCGCCTGGCCGTCGATCTCAGCACCCCGCGGGAGGTCAGCCCCGTGAACCACCCCGCGCTGTTTGGGACGATGGCAGAGGCCCAGGCTCGCACAGGCTATCATCGGGAGGCGCTGGACGCGCTGGCCCCGGTCAGCCTCCACCGGCCCGACCTCATCGGGCTCACGGAGCTGCTCGGTGACTGGGCGATCCTCGTCGGGCTGGACCGCCACGGCGAGTCCAAGGAGAACTGACACGATGAGCTCCGCTCGCGTCATGACGCCGCTCTTGCTGGCCGCCTTGGCCGCCCCCGCCCTCGCCGGGTCCTTACGGTACGCCGAGGACTCCGCCCCGGCGATCGTGAACCCGCTGTACTCGACGACGATGGCCGAGGCCCGGGTGAACGAGCTGCTCTTCGGCGGTCTCTACGCCGATGACCGCGACCTGCGCGCCACGCCGCTCATCGCCGAGAGCGCCACGCTGAACGCCACCGCCGACGAGCTGCGGATCACCGTGCGCCCGGGCCTCACCTGGCATGACGGCAAGCCGCTCACCGCCCGGGACGTCGCCTTCACCGTCGAGACCCTCCAGGACCCCAAGACCCTCTCCACTGAGGCCGGGCGTGTGGACTGGGTGCAGTCTGTGAGCGTGGTGAACGACCGGGAGCTGGTGCTCAAGCTCAAGCGCCCCGACCCCCAGGCCATCGACAAGCTCTTCTTTAAGATCCTCCCCGCGCACGCCTTCGCCTCGCGCCCCGTCACCCGCGCCGACCCCTTCCGCACGAAGCCCGTCGGCTCCGGGCCTTACCGCCTCGCGCGCTTCGGCGACGATAACTCCATCACCTTCGCCGCGAACCCGAGCTACCCCAAGCCGCTCGGCGTGAGCGAGATCGTGATGCGGGAGGTCTCCGACAAGTCCTACCAGGCGAAGCTCCTGCTCTACGAGAGCCTGGAGGCCCTGGTGCGGGTGTTGCCCCGGGATCTCGCGGTGCTCCAGAAGAGCCGTAAGGTCGAGCTCTACCCCTACCAGACGAACTCCTGGTGGTACATCGGCTTCAACCTCAACGCCGCGCCCTTTGACGACGAGCGCGTGCGCCAGGCCTTGGCCTGCATGACCGACGTGCCGAGCCTGCTCGCCCCCATCGGCACCGGGCAGACCTTGTCTGGGCCCTTCGTGCGGTCCTCGCCCTACTACAACCACGACGTGCCGCCTTGGCCCCACGACGAGGGCCGCGCCGCGGAGCTCATGAAGAGCGCGGGCTTCACGAAGGTCGGCGAGTACTGGTCCCGGGACGGCCAGGCGCTCACGGTGACCGTCTCGGCGCACAAGACCTTGGAGTCCGCCCAAGAGGTCGTCATCAACCTCCAGAGCCAGTGGCGCGCCGCCGGGGTGAAGGTGGACGTCGAGTTCCTCGACGAGGCCGCCTGGAAGGCCCGGATCTGGAAGCAGCACGACTACGACGTCGTCCTCGCCCAGTGGAGCTTTGACCGCAACGAGGACGTGCGGGAGCAGCTCCACTCCACGGGCGCACGAAACTTCGGCAGCTACAAGAACGCCGAGGTGGACGCGCTCCTCGACAGCGCCCGGGCGAGCCGTGACCCCGCGGCGCGGAAGGCCGATCTGCGAAAGGTCCACGCCTTGGTGCACGAGGACGCCCCGATGATCTTCTTGTGGAGCCTCGACTCGTACTCCGCGGTGAGCACGAAGGTCCGGGACGTGGTGGTGCACCCCTTCGCGTACTTCTCCTTCGTGTCGGACTGGAAGATGCAGTGAGCGCGCCGGGGGAGTCATGGCCTCGGCGGGCCGCGGGCGCGGGCGGGCGTCGCCGGGTGGGGCTCGCCGCGCAGGCGTCCCCTGGCCCCTGAGATGGGCGCCTCGGCGATGAGCGTGGGGCGCGGCGGGCGTCTGGCCTTCGCGGCGCTGCGCCGGGTGGTCGCCGCCGTGGGCAGCGTGCTCGGCGCGACGCTCTTGCTGCAGGCGCTCGTGGGCCTCGCCCCCGGGGACGCCGCCGACCTCGCGGCGAACGACCCGGCGCTCCGCGACGCCTTGAGCGCGGCCTGGGGCCTCGACGAGCCCCTCCTCACCCGCTGGTCTCGCTTCGTGCTCGGGGCGCTCGGCGGCGACCTCGGCGAGTCCTTGACCGTGCGCCCCGGGGCCTCGGTCTGGTCGCTCATCACCGCCGCGGCCGGGCGCTCGTCGGGCCTCGTCGCGGCGGCCTTGGCCTTGGGCCTGGGCCTCGCCTTGCCCTTGGGCTTCGGCGGGGCGCGGGCGCGGCGGCTCACCTTGGTCTTCTCGGCGGCGCCGGTCTTCTTGGCGCTCTACGCGGTGATGACCGGGCTCAACGAGGGCGCCTGGGCGCTCATCGAGGCGGGGAAGATGGAGCGCCCGGGGTGGTTCGCCTTGCCCGACGCCGACTCCGGCCTGCGCTGGGCGCTCGGCGCCTGCGCCTTGGCCTGGGGCTCGTCGAGCCTCGCTGAGCTGCAGGCCGCCACGGCGGACGAGCTCACCCGGCTGCGCCGCGCGCCCTTTGTGCTCGCCGCCCAGGCCCGAGGAGAGCCCGCCTGGCCCGTGGCCCTGCGCAGCCTCTTGCCGCCGCTCAGCGAGGTCGCCGCCTCCCAGGTGGCCGTGACGCTCGGCGGGCTCATCGTCGTCGAGCGCGCGCTGCAGCTCAACGGCGCCGGATCCTTGTTCTGGCAGGCCTGCCGCCTGCGGGATCTCCCCCTCGCCTGCGGCCTCGCCGCCGCGGCGGCCCTGGTCGTCGCCGGGGCGCGCCTGACGAGCGACCTCACGCGGCTCTGGCTCGACCCCCGGCTGCGGGAGGCCCCATGAGGCTCACCGTCGCCTGGGTCGCCGTCGTCTTGGCCCTGGGCCTCGCCTGGGGGGACCGCGCCCTGGAGGTCGTCACGCCCCTGGCGTCGGCGGGGCCGGGCTGGGAGACGCCGCTCGGGCGGGACCACCTCGGGCGGGACGTGCTGGCGCGGCTCGTCGTCGGGGCCTGGTCCTTCGTGGCGCCGGGCGCCTTGGCCTGCGCGGCGGCCTTGGGCCTCGGCGTGCCCGTCGGCGCGGCGGCGGGCTGGTTCGGCGGGCTCGTGGCGACGGCGCAGCGCGCGCTCACGGCCTCGGTGGAGTCGGTGCCGACCTTGGCCTTGGTCTGCCTCGGCGCGGCGATCTTCGGGCCGACGCCCCTCGTCTTGGGCGCCTTGGCCGGGCTCGCCTGGGCCCCGCGGGTGGCCGAGGCCGTGCGGGCGCGCCTGGAGTCCCTGCGGCAGGCCGAGCTCGTCCTCGCCTTGGAGGCCCACGGGGTGCCGCCTTGGCGGGTGCTCGGCCACCACCTGCTGTGGGTGGGCTGCCGCGGGCTCCTGGCCCGGCAGGCCCTCACGCTCTTCGCCGCCGTGTTGACCTTAGAGACGACCCTCTCCTACCTCGGGGACCTCGGCGTGGCCGAGCCGACGCCGTCCTGGGGCAACATGCTGAGCTTTGAGTGGGGCATCGACGGGAACCCCTGGGCCGCCGCCGCCCCGGCCTTGACCCTCTGGGCGGCCTGCGCGGCCTTGGCCTGGCTGAACGAGCCCGAGGCCCGCCGTGGCTGACCGGCACCTGCACCTGGAGGATCTGCACCTCCACGATGACGCCGGGCGCGCGCTCCTGCGGAGCGTCTCGCTCGAAATGACCGGCGGTCAGTTAACCGCATTGGTCGGCGCGTCGGGCAGCGGCAAGACCCTCACCGTGCGGGCCCTGCTCGGCCTGAGCGGCCTCACCGTCGCTCAGGGGCGGCTCACGGTTCGTGAGGGTGAGCGGGTCTCCCGGCCCTACGACGCCTTGCCCGACCGCGCCGCCGTGGAGCGCGCCTTCGTGGCGCTGCGGGGCGCCTCGTTGGGATGGATCCCCCAAGACGGCCGGGCGGCCCTCGACCCCCTGCGGGAGGTGGGCGCGCAGCTCAGCGCCGTCGCCCGCCGGGCGGGCCAAGACGGGCCGCCGACCCGCTGGTTAGAGCGCGCCGGGCAACGAGACGCCGCCCGGGTGAGCCGCCTCTACCCCCACGAGCTCTCCGGCGGCATGGCCCAGCGGGTGAACGTCGCCTTGGCCTTGGCCCGGGGCGCGCGCTTCTTGCTCGCCGACGAGCCGACCACGGGCCTCGACCCGACGGTGCAGGAGGCCGTGCTCCAGACCTTACGCGCCCTGGTTGACTCCGAGGGCGTCGCGGTGCTGCTCGTCACCCATGACCTCCGTCTCGTCCCGCGCCTCGCCGACAAGCTCCTCGTGATGCACGCCGGGGAGATCGTCGCCGAGGGCCCGGGCCAGTCCTTGGACAAGCTCAGCCACCCCGCGGCGGTGGCCCTGCGCGACGCGACGGCGCGGGTGGCGGGGGGCTTCTCGTGAGCCACCCCCCTCCCCGGCTCTCCGTCGAGGGCCTCACCGTGAGCTTCGCCGCGGGCCTCTTCGGGCGAAGGGTCGCCGTGCAGTCCTTCTCGTTGAGCCTCGCGCCGGGTGAGGTCGTGGGCCTCATCGGCGAGTCGGGCTCTGGCAAGACCAGCGCCGCCCGGGCCGCGCTGGGGCTCATCCCCGCCGACGGCGGCCAGGTGGCGCTGGACGGCGCGCCGATGCCGCCCCCTCGGCTGCGGCCAACGCCGATCCGACGCCCGTCGTGCCAGCAAGCTCCTG
>JAKLKD010000297.1 GCA_023150845.1 Myxococcota bacterium
GGCCCGGCCAAGGCGCTGAGCCCGAGGTTCGCCGGGAGCACCACCCCGAGCGGTCGCAGCGCCGGGCCCCCGCCGTCCATGAGCGTCGGCGCGGCGATGAGCGCCCCCAGCGCGCCGAGCGCCAGCCGCCAGCCGCCGAGCAAGGCCACCGCCGGGGCGAACAGCGCCAGCTCCACCCGGCAGGCGCAGGCCAAGGCGTAGAGCGGCGCCCCCCGGAGCCCACCCAAGGCCAGCGCGCCCATCAGGAGGGTCTGGGGCAAGATCACGTTGTAGGCCGAGGCCGACCAGGCCACATGCGCCGGGGCCGTCGCCAAGAGCGCCGCCGCGAGCACCCCGACCAAAGGCCGCGCGCCCCGGGCCGCGGCGAGCCCGCCCAGCGCCACGCAGAGCGTTCCGAGACTGAGATGCAGGTGCAATAGAGTTGCAGGATCGTCGCTGAGCCGCCCGAAGAGGGCCAAGAGCGCCGCGGGGAGCGGCATGAGCTTGGCGCTCGTCGGCGGCGCCTCCCCCAGAAACGCGCGGAGGTAGAGCGCCTCGTGGCCGTCGTAGACGTGGCGCTCCAGGGGCAGCAGCGCCCACCGCGCCGAGGCCGCGACGACGAGCACGCCGAGCGCCGCGCCCAAGACGGGCCCGAACCCATGCTCCGCACCCTTCACCGCGCCGCGTCGTGGTCTCATACGTCCCCATGAGACCACAGCTCAGCGCCTTGGCCGCCGCGCTCGCCCCCGTGGGCCTGCTCTGCGCGCTCCTGCGGGGGCCGATCTCCGCCTTGGGCGTGAGCCCCTGGGGCCCTGAAGACCCCTGGCGCAACGGCGACCTCATCGGCGGCTGGTGGCTGTGGTGGGCCTTCGCACAAGAGCGCGCCGGGCGCCCCGCGATGGAGGGCCTCGGTTACCCCGATGGCGTCGACTCCTTGCTCGCCGTGGTGCCAAACCCCCTCGACCTCTGGCTGCTCTCGTGGCTCGGCCCGCCGACGGCGACCTTGTGGAACCTCAACCAGCTCGGACAGGCGAGCCTGAACCTCATCGCCGCCGGGATCCTCGCCCGCGCCGCCGGGGCGAGCCCCCTGACGAGCGCCGCGGCCTGCGCCCTCGTCGCGGCCTCGCCGACGATGCTGCACGAGCTCGCCGGGGGCCGACCGGCCACCTTGGTGATCTGGCCTGGCCTCTTCTGCCTCAGCTTGCTGCTGCGGGGCGGGCTCACCGCCGGGGCCTTCGCCGGGCTCTTCGCCGCGCTGCAAGGCGTCGCCTACGCCTGGCACGGCCTCGCCCTCTGCCTCGTCGGCCTGCCCTTCGTGAAGGATCGCCGGGCCTTGGCTTTGGGGGTGCTCGTCGGCGCGGCGGCGATCACCCCCTACGCGGTCACCCTCGCCGAGCACCTGAGCGCCTTGCCCATGGACCGACCGGCGGCGGGCTACACCTCGGCCCCCATCGCCGGGCTCTTGGGCCTCGGCGACGTGCCGCCGCGGGTGAGGCTCCACCCGCTCCTCCTCCCCGGCGCCGTCCTGAGCGCCGTCTTCGCCCCGGCCGCCCGGCGCCCGCTCCTCGCCGCGGCCTTCGCGCTCGCGCTCGCCCTGGGGCCGGGCCTCACCTGGGCCTACGGGGAGCCCCTCGTCGCTGGTCCGTTCGCCTGGCTCACCCACTGGCTGGAGCCCTTACGCCGGATGCACCACCCCGCCCGGCTCTTGGCCCTCGCGGCGCCCTTGTTGGGGCTCTGCATCGCCCTGGGCCTCGACCAGCTCGGGCGGCTCCGGGCCTGGGCCGTGGCCGCGGTGGTCTTGGCCGCCGGGCTCAACCACCAGGCGATGCGGGAGGTCGTCGCCTGGGGGGCCTCCCCTGCCCCGCCCTACGCCGATCGTGCGCTGCCCGAGGGCCCCGCCGTCGACGTGCTCGGCATGACCCACCGCGTCGCCTTGTCGCTCCAGCCCTTCCATCGCCAGCCGCTCCTGGAGACCCTGTGGTTTCGCCGCCCGGCTGAGGATCGGGTCGCCCAAGAGGTGGACCGCCTCGCCCAGGGGGAGCGCCCGGCGCCCTGGCTCTGGGACGCCTTACGCGCCCGAGGCTTTAAGACCGTCGTGGTCTGGCCCCGCTTCGGGGAGCCGGAGGACGCGGCCCGGCACGTCGAGGAGGCCCTGGGGCCGCCGGTCCAAGCGGGCGTCTGGGCGCTCTGAGGGGCGCTCAGTCGTCGTCCTCTTCTTGCTCTTCCTCTCCTTCGCTGGAGCCGCCGAAGCGGGCGCGCAGCCAGGCGATGAGGTCGGCGAGGTCCTGCTCGCTGAGGTTCGGGAACGGCGGCATGCCGTCCTCCCCCGCTCGGATCGTCTCGGCGAGGCCCTCGTCGCTCTCTTCGGCGACCTCGTCGGCGAGGCTCGGGCCGCTCGCTGTGCCCAGGCCGGTCGCGCCGTGGCAGGCCGCGCAGCTTGAGGCGTAGATCGTCGCCCCCCGCTCGGCGTCACCGACGACCTCGCCGGTCCAGCCGGTGTGGTCGCCCTCATCGACGGACTCATCAACGTCGTCCTCGTTCAGGTCGTCGTCATCGGAGAGGCCGCAGGCGCACTCCCCCAACCCTCGCCGTCCTCAGCGCAGGTCTGGGCCGAGGCCACGGCCCCCGGGCAGACGCAGAGCTGGGTGGTGAGGGGCTCACAGACCTGACGGCCGCAGGCGGAGAGGAGGAGCAGGGCGAGCAGGGGGCGCATCGAGGATCTCCCGTTGATGATAATGATAGTCAATTTCAATAAAGTGTCAACGTGAAGGATCCCGTGCTTGACGGGAACGCTCCTCGCCCAGTATTGATAATGAAAGTCAATATCAGGATCACCGTGCCGCCCTCCCCGACCCCGCTGCTCCTCGGCCTGGCCCTCGCCGCCAGCTCCGCCCGCGCCGAAGATCCGGCGGACGAGGCCGGGGCGGAGGTCGTCGTCACCGCCACCCGCACGGCGACCTCCCGGGCCGAGGCCCCCGTCGCCGTCGAGGTCATCACCCGCGAAGACATCGTCGCCGCGGGGGCGGAGAACCTCGCCGATCTCTTGGAGGGCCAGCCCGGCCTCGACGTCGAGCGCAGCTACCTCGGCGCGGCCTTGCGGTTGCAGGGCATGAACCCCGACCAGGTCTTGATCCTCGTGGACGGCGAGCGGGTGCTCGGCGCGAAGGACGGCGTGATCGACCTGAGCCGCTTCCCCGTCGAGGCCATCGAGCGGGTCGAGATCGTCAAGGGGCCGGGCTCGGCGCTCTATGGCGCCGACGCCATGGGCGGCGTGGTGAACCTCATCACCCGCGCCCCGGACGAGCCCCTGCGCGCCGAGCTGCACCTGCGCGGCGGCGGGCGCGGCACCCAAGACGCCAGCGCCAGCGTCGAGGCCAAGGGGGAGCGGCTCAGCGGCCAGCTCCTCGCCGGGGCCCACCGCAGCGACGGCTACGACCTCAGCCCCGAAGACGAGGCCACGACGGCGAGCGCCTTCCAGCAGTGGGACGTCGCCGGTCAGGGCCGCGCCGCCTTGGGCCCCAACCTGAGCCTCGCCGCCCGGGGCTCGGGCACACGGCGGAGCTTACAAGGGGTCGAGGTGAGCGGCGGCGGCGCCGTGCTCGACCGCCTGAGCGTCATCGAGGAGGCCCAGCTCGGCCTCACGCCTCGCCTGCTCCTCGGCGCGCGGTCGATGTTGACCCTCGGCGCCTCGGGCAGCCTCTACCGCGAGCAGCAGCTCGTCGATCAGCGCGGCGCGACGGCGCTCGACACCTACGAGGATCACCAGGAGCGCCTCGGGGAGCTCTCGGCCCAGCTCGACCGGGCGACGGGGGACCACCACCTGCTCACCGTCGGCGCCGAGGGCCTCGGCGTGTGGATGGACAGCCCCCGCCTCGACGGCGGCCACGGCGCCCGGGCTCGGGCGGGCCTGTTTGTGCAGGATGTCTGGGGGGTGCCCGGCGTGAGCGGCCTCAGCGTGGTGCCTGGGGCGCGCCTGGAGCTCGACTCTTGGTACGGGGTCGTGCCGGCGCCGAGGCTGGCGCTCCGCTGGCAGGCGAGCCCCCGCCTCACCGTGCGGGTGAGCGCCGGGACCGGCTACCGCGCCCCGAGCTTTAAGGAGCTGCTCCTGCGCTTCGAGAACCCCGGCGCGGGCTACGTCGTCGAGGGCACGCCGACCCTTCGCCCGGAGACCTCCCGCAGCCTGCAGCTCGGCGCGGAGTGGGCGCCCAACGACAAGCTCTGGCTCTCGGCGGGCGTCTTCCACAACGACCTCACCGATCTCATCACGATCACCACCCTCAAGGCCGCGAGCGCCGGGGAGCCCGCGCGGTATGGCTACGCCAACGTCGCCTCGGCCTGGACCGCCGGGGTCGAGCTCGCCGCCGAGGCGCGCCCCGCCGACGGGCTGCAGCTCAAGGCCAGCTACACCCTCACCGAGAGCCGGGATGAGTCCATCCAGCTCCCCTTGGAGGGCAGGGCGCGGCACCGCGGCACGGCCCAGGTGAACCTGAACCTCGACACCCTCGGGCTCTCGGCCCAGGCGCGGGCGGCCTTGGTCGGCGCGCGGCCGCTCACCGGCGACACAGACGGCGACGGCGCCCCAGACCGCATCGAGGCCCCACCCTACGCCGCCCTGGACCTCCGCCTGGAGCGGTCTGTGTGGGGTCGCGGCGCCGTGGCCCTGGGCGTCGACAACCTGCTCAACGCCGGGGACCCGAGCCTGCTCACCATGCCGCCGCGCCTTGTCTACCTCTCCGTGGATCTCACCCACCCCCGCCGCGATGGAGCCTGACCGTGCGCCCTGTGACCGCCCTCACCACCCTCTGCCTCGGCTGCGCCCCCGATCTCCGGGAGGACCGCGCGACGGACAGCCTCCCGCCCAGCGCTGACACCGGGGCGCTTTTCACCGACGGCGACGAACGATCTCTGACGGTGAACGCCACGGCCACCGACGCCTGGGTCTACCTGAGCCTCAGCGACGGCGCGCTCTTGAGCCCCGCCGACCCGGCCCAAGACCTCGGCTGGCGCCTCGCCTTGCAGCGCTACAACCTCGCCGTGAGTGGCGGGGTGAGCGGCCCCGCCGGGGTCGAGGTCGCGCCCGTGGAGGGCCAGAGCCTCGATGAGGTGACCGCCGCCCCCGCGGACGGATGGCGCACAGACCTCGCTGATGCCGACGGCGACGGCGTGCCGGAGTACGCCTTGGGCGACTGGTACGTCTACGACGCCACGACCCACGTGCTCACCCCCGCCGACCGCGTCTACGCCCTCTGCGACGGCGCGGGCGCCTGCTTCAAGCTCGCCGTCGAGGGCTACTACGACGACGCGGGCACCCCGGCGATGGTGAGCCTGCGCTGGGCGCCCCTCCCGTCTCGCTGACGCCCCCTCAAGAACCCTGACGCTCCTGGAGCCAAGATGACACGCGCCCTCTCGCTCATGACCCTCAGCCTGACGCTCCTCGCCTGTGAAGAGAAGGACGAGCACAGCCACGACTCCAGCGCCGAGGAGGAGACCGGCGAGGTCGAGGCGGACGCGGACGCCGACGCCGACAGCGACACGGACGCCGACGCCGACACAGACGCCGACAGCGACGCCGACACAGACGCGGACAGCGACGCCGATCCCGAGGTGAGCGCCGCGGAGATCGACGCGACCAGCCGGGAGACCTGGGTGTACTGGGATCTGGAGCGTGGTGAGGCGGTCAGCGCCGAGGAGGGCTGGGATCTCAGCTTCCAGCGCTCGACGGTGAAGGTCAACGGCGGCCTGAGCGGCGCCGGGGGCGTCGAGGTCGCCGCGCTGGTCGGCCAGTACGCCGCCTTTGAGACGACGACCACCGCGCCCGCGGACGGCTACATCACCGACGCCGACACAGACGGCGACGGCGTCACCGAGTACGCCTTGGGCGGCTGGTACAGCTACGACTCCAGCACCCACACCTTGTCCCCGGCGGACGTGCTCTACGTCGTGCGCAGCACAGACGGCGCCCACTACCGCCTGCGCTTTCTGAGCTACTACGACGAGGCGGGCACCGCGGGCATGCTTCAGCTTGAGCTCGGCCCGGTGGCGGCGCCATGATCCTCACGATCCTGGCCCTCGCCTGCGCCCCGACGCCCGAGGCCCCCGCCGCCGACGCCCGCATCGTGAGCCTCGGCGGCCCGGTGACCGAGCTGGTCTTCGCCTTGGGGCGAGGCGCGGAGCTCGTCGGCCGCGACACGTCGAGCCTCTACCCCGCCGAGGCCCTGGCCTTGCCCGACGTGGGGTACCACCGCCAGCTCAGCGCCGAGGGGGTGCTCTCTCTGGCGCCGAGCCTCGTGCTCGCCACGGCCCACGCCGGGCCGCCTGAGGCCCTCGACCAGCTCCGCGCCGCCGGGGTGACCGTGCTGCTTCTGCCGGAGCAGACCACCGCCGCCGGGGCCCGGGCCCGGGCCGTCGCCGCCGGGGAGGCCCTCCACCGCGAGGCCGAGGCCGCCGCCCTCACCCGGGCGCTCGACGAGGGGCTCCAGGCCCTCACACCGCTCAAGCGGCCGGTGAAGGTGCTCTTTGTGTACACCCGGAGCGGCGCCGCCCTGGAGGTCGCCGGGCAAGAGACCGCCGCCGACGAGATGATCCGCCT
>JAKLKD010000298.1 GCA_023150845.1 Myxococcota bacterium
CTTGAAGGTGACGGCCTCGATGTTGACGGTGTTCGGGTTGACGAGCATGGCGGCGACCTCCGGGTGAGCGACGGCGGGCCCGATCGCCCCCCGACGTTGTGCCTGGATCCATACAGCACCCGTCAACCCGGCCCTGAAGGCGCCGACCGCCCAAGCTGCATCGCGATTCAGCATAATCCGACGACGAGGGGCCCGTGCGCGCGCCGCCCCTGACCCCTCTCGCCGACCGCCGAGCTCAAGGCCAACGCCAGGTCCGCGCCGCTGGCCTCCGCGCCGGGGGTCGAGCGCCCTACGGCCTCGTGCTGGTGAGGATCCTCGTGGGCGGGCGACCCCGCACAACCTTAGCGCTGGGCGACCGGCGTGAGGTGGCGACGCTGCGGGCCCTCGCCCGGCTCCTGCAACGGCTGGGCAGCGAGGATCCGCGCGCCGTGGCCCAGGCCCTCAACGCCCAAGGACACCGTCGTCGAGGCCGTCGTTGGACGGCGCAGGACGTGCGGCGGGCGCTGGTCACACCGGCCTACACCCGCTGGGTGCCGGGCTGGCCCGAGGCGGGCGGCGTCGCCGGGGTCGCGGCGACGAACGGCGACGGTGCGGCGACGGAGGGCGGGAGATCGGCGTCGAAGGGCGAGAATCGCGCGGCGAGGTTCACACAACCTTCGGCGGTAGCGAGCGGCGAGGGTGACGGCTGGCGCGGCGGAGATGCCGCGTTCGACGCGGAGATGCGAGCGTCGGGGCTCACACAACCTTCGCGGGCGTGGCGTGGCGACCGTGGCGACGGGCAGGAGTGGGCGTCTGAGGCTGGGAATCGCGCGGCGGGGTTCACACAACCTTCGGCGAGGGCGCACGGCGACGGTGGGCGGGAGCGGGCGGCGAAGGCTGGGAATCGCGGGCTGAGGCTCACACAACCTTCGGAGGTGGTGAGCGGCGAGGGTGGCGACGGCCACGGCGACGGCGGGCGGGAGCAGGCGGCAAATACCGGGAATCGCGGGGCGAGGCTCACACAACCTTCGGAGGTGGTGAGCGGCGACGGCTTCATGCGAAGGCTGCGCTGCGCGCGCTGTGGCTGCACCATGCGCCAGCGGGTGACCAGCGCGAAGGCTGGGGAGCCCCGGCGTTACTTTGCCTGCACGAGCGGGGACCGCGGGCAGCCCTGCGGCGCGCGCTGGTGGCGTCGGGAGGTGCTGGAGGGCCTGCTGAGCGGGGTAGGCCGCGACCAGGGCGGGCTCATTGAGGTCGGCGAAGCTGGGGTGAGCCTCATCTCGTCTGCGCCAGCGGCGAGGCCCACACCCTTCGAGGAGGGACTCGTGGAGCACATCGTCGCCCTCAAGGCGCAGCTCGACCGGGTGGATGTGCAGTTCGCAGGGTTCAGTGAGGCGAGGTCACCGTCAGATGCTCTGCTGGAGCGGGCGCTCACGGCGCTGGAGCGCGTGGAGGGGCACGGCGCGGGGGAGTTCAAGGCCGTGGCGAAGCGTGGAGACGAGGAGGATGAGCGCGGCGGCGACGACGGCCTCGGGGCGCTTACCGCGCTCGTGGTGGCGACGCTGAGGGCGCTGGTGATGCTTGTGCCAGAGCTGCCGGTGACCGGGACGGTCGCGGCGAAGATCCTGGGGATTCAGCGGGCGAAGCTGGACGGCGGCGACGTGGCGATGGTTCCGCTGGGCCGAGCCTTGGTAGCACCCTTCGGGCTGTGGCTGGCGAAGGCGTTCACGCTCGTGCCGCCGCCTCCGGGGCTTGGGCTGCTCATCGGCGGGAGGGGGAGAGAGGGCGACGTGGGGGAGAGAGGGCGGCAGCGAGGGCGCAGGGCGTGGTAGCAGATTTTGGTAACAGGGGGTGAAAAAGAAGGTTTAACCGTGATCGGAAGAAGCAGACCTGATCTGGCGTCCGCGGCGTTTTTGAGGGGCCCTGGGGAGCCTCGGAGCTGGGGTTGGCGTCGCCGCACCTCACTTGACCCCTACGAGCGGGGCGACCGCCTGAGCCTGCGATGTCCCCCGCGCTGTCTCCCCAGCCCTCACCCTCCCGTCGCCCCTTCAACCCGGCGAGCGCCGCCCCCGCTTGGCGCCTTGGGGGAAACCCGGCGTCGGGCCGGGCCTTCCTTCCACCCGCGCTCGCGCCGTGCTCAAGGGCCTCTGTGACGATCTGCCCCTTGGCGATCCCGCGCTTGACATCGGCTCGGACCTTTCACTAATTTGAGCTCAGCCACGCCCTCGGCGCGGCCCCGGAGACGGCCATGCGCTTGTTCTACGCCCTCCTGCTCCTCGGCGTCGGATGTGATGGTGGACGGGCGGGCAAAGACGCCCCGTCGGAGGGGCGCGACTCCGAGGACGAGGCGGCGGCCTTGCCCAGCTCACCCCGGGTCTACCGGCTCACCCACGACCAGTGGGAGCGCGCCACCCAGGACCTCCTCGGGCTCCCCGAGCCCTCGGGGCTCTCGTCGGGCTTCATCGGCGACACCCTGAGCGAGGGGTTTGAGAACAACGGCGACGCCTTGCTCGTGTCCAGCGAGCTCTTTCGGGACTACCAGCTCGCCGCGGAGACCCTGGCGGGCATGGTCGTCAACGACGTCGCGCTCTACAAGGCGGTCGTGCCCCAGGACCCCCGCGAGAACGTCATCCCCGACGAGTGGCGCTGGGAGGTCGAGAGCGACACGAGCGCCAGCTACGACAACGGCGGCGTCGATGGTGTGGGCTGGATGTTGTGGTCCGACGGCACGCTCTCTGTGCCCGTCGAGCTTACGCGCGCGGGCACCTACACCTACACCGCCCGGGTGTTCTCGTCCGACTGCGGCGACGGGGTCTACGCCGACGTTGAGCTGGCCGTGGACGGCGCCGTGGTCCACAGCTTCGTCGCCACGGCGGACTACGCCGACACGGCCGTCGAGGTGAGCCTCAGCGCCGGGAGCCACACCCTCGGCGTCTCCTTCACGAACGACTGCTACGACGAGGGCTCCGGGCGCGACCGAAACCTCACCATCGACTGGCTGAACCTCTACGGGCCCATCGACGGCCTCGGCGACACCTCCGCCGGGGAGGCCGAGGCCCGGGCCTGGATCATCGACCTCGTCGGCCGCGCCTATCGCCGCCCCCTGAGCGACGAGGAGATCACCGCCTGGCTCGCCGTGTTTGACCAGGGGGCGGAGCTCGTGGGCAGCGGCGACGCCTTCCGCGACGGCGTGCAGCTCGTGCTCATCACGGTGTTGCAGTCGCCGAGCTTCTTGTACCGCATCGAGCGCAGCACGACCCCCGACGCCGCCGGGGTCATCCCCCTCGACGACTACGAGCTCGCCAGCAAGCTCAGCTTCGCCCTGTGGGGCACCATGCCCGACGCCTGGCTCTTTGACCTCGCCGCCAAGGGGGAGCTGAGCGACCCCGAGACCCTCCGGGAGGTCGCCCGCGCCATGCTCACCGACGCCCGGGCCCAGCCCGCCGTCGCCGACTTCCACGCCCAGCTCCTCGCGCTGGACCAGACCGTCAACATCTCCAAAGACGCCGAGCGGTTCCCCCTGTTCTCCTCGTCGTTGCCCGGCTGGATGCGGGAGGAGGCCGAGCGCTTCGTAGACGCCGTGATCTTTGAGGACGAGGGCGGCGTGCAGGAGCTCCTGAGCGCGGACTTCACCGTGGCCAACCGCACCCTGGCCCAGCTCTACGGCGTGGCCGGGCCCGCCGATGACGACACCTGGGCGCGGGTGGCGCTCAACCCCGCCGAGCGCGCGGGGCTCCTCACCCAGGGCTGGTTCTTGGCGGGCAACGCCGACAGCACCACCCCCTCGCCGATTCACCGCGGCGTGTTCGTGAACAAGCAGATCCTCTGCTACGCCATCCCCGAGCCGCCGCCGAACGTCACGCCGCTCCCGGCCTCGGAGGAGGGCGTCACCAACCGCGACCGCGTCGAGGCCCACACCGGCGAGGGCACCTGCGGCGAGGTCTGCCACGGCACCCTCATCAACCCGCCGGGCTTCGCTTTTGAGGGCTACGACGCCATCGGCGCCTTCCGCACGACGGACAACGGCGCCCCCGTAGACGCCTCGGGCACCTTCACCTTAGGCGCCGAGCAGGTCTCCTGGACGACGGGCGTTCAGTTCGTCGGCCTCGTCGCCGCCCACGCCCAGTCCCACCGCTGCTACGCGACCCACTGGCTGGAGTACCTCCTCGCCCGCCCGGCGACGGACGCCGACGAGGACCGACTCGACCCCGTGGTCACCGCCTCCTTGGGCGGCGCGTCGATTCAGGACCTCATCGTCGAGCTCGTCGCCAGCGAATCGTTCCGCGCCCGCGCGGATGAGGTGAGCCCATGAGAAGCCTCTGGTTGCCCGGCCCCCTCGTCGTCCCCGCCAACCCCAGCCGCCGGGCCGTGCTGCGCGGCGCGGGCGGGGTGGCCCTGGCCTTGCCCTTCTTGGAGAGCCTCGCGCCCCGGGCCCGGGCGGACGGCGGCGACGGCCGCTACGCCGTGTTTGTGCGCCAGGCGAACGGCGTCACCCAGGCCGACGACGGTGAGCCCGACAGCTTCTGGCCCCAGGCCACGGGCGTGTTGACGGCCTCGGGCCTCGCGGCGCAGACCGACCGTGTGCTCTCCGAGCTCTCGGTGTGGGCGCCCAAGATGCTCGCGCTCAAGGGCATCAAGTTCAACTTCGAGTCCAGCGGCTGCGGGCACTCCGGCGGCGGCAACCAGTGCCTCACCGCGGCCCAGGTCAGCAGCGACCCCTCCGGCGCCGAGTCCTTGGCCATGGGCGAGTCCATCGACAACTTCATCGCCCGGCACTTCCCGGACCACAACGGCGGCGAGCCCCTGACCCTCTACACCGGCCCCCGCAACGACTACATCGAGGAGGTGCTCAGCTACCGCGGGCCCCTGGACCTGCGCGCCGCTGAAGACGACCCCTGGAACGCCTACAAACGGATGGTCGGCCTGCCCGACTTCACCCCCGACCCGCTCCTCGACAAGCGCCGGGTGGCCGTGAACGACGTGCTCCGGGAGCAGCTCGACGCCCTCCGGGCGAGCCCCAAGCTCTCGTCGAGCGATGTGCGCCGCCTCGACACCCACCTGGAGGCCGTCCGGGAGTTTGAGCGCCTCACCTGTGAGCTCGCCCAGGACGAGCTGCAGATGATGATGTTGGCCTCGGGCCAAGGCACCCTGAACGAGAACCGCGTCACCTTCGCCAAGTGGCACATGGACCTCATCGCCTTGGCCTTCGCCTGCGACTTCGCCCGGGCGGCGACCCTGCAGATCGGCGACGGCAACGACGCCACGGAGTTCACCATCAACGGCCAGCTCTTGCCGAGCTTCCACTTCATCAGCCACCGCATCTACAGCGACGGCGCCGAGGGAGAGGCCATCGAGGGCGCCTATGAGATGCACAACGCCATCGACCGCCTCTTCGCGGGGATGTTTGACCACCTGCTCAGCCGCCTGGACGAGCACGGCGTGCTGGACCGCAGCGTCGCGGTGTGGTGCAACGACCTCGGCAACGGCCCCAGCCACAGCTACGACGACGTGCCCTTCATCCTCGTCGGCGAGGCCGGGGGCGCCCTCAACACCGGCTACTTCCACGACTTTGGCGGCGTCACGAACAACAAGCTGTTCAACAGCATCGCCACGGCGGTCGGCGTCACGGCGGAGGACGGCGGCCCGGTGACCACCTTCGGCGACCCGTCCCTGGAGCCGGGCCTCATCGACGAGCTCATGGCCTGAGCGGGCTCACCCGGCGAAGAGGGACCACGCCCGCCAGGCCGCGGCGGCGCCGAAGGCCAAGAACAAGGCCCCGGCGGCGAGGCGCAGGCCCCGCTTGGGCAGCCGGGTGAGGAGCGCCTGGCCCGCCCAGACGCCGAGCGCGCTCGTGAGGGTGAGCCCGGCGGTGGCCCCGGCCCAGACCGCGACGGGGTGGTGGTCGCTGGAGAGCGCGGCGACGGCGAGCTGGGTCTTGTCGCCGAGCTCCGCGAAGAACAAGAGGCTCATCGTCGTGAGGAGCGCCGAGCGCCCGGTGGTCTGGGCCGCGTCCGGGGCCTCGTCGTCGTCCTCGTCGTCGGACCCCAGGAGCGTCACCGCCCCGAAGGCCAAGAACATCCCCGCGACGATCGCGGCGACGACCACAGGCGGCAAGGCCGCGCCGACGCTCGCCCCGAACAGCACGCCCAAGGCGTTGAGCCCCGAGAAGGCCAAGAGCGCGCCTAAGATCACCGGCCCCGCCCGCAGCCGCGCGCCCAAGGCCACGCAGGCGAGCATCGACTTGTCGCCGAGCTCGGCGAGCAGGATGAGGGCGAAGGTCTGGGCCAGGTCGAGGAGGGGAGACGACATAGGGCGCCCTAGGTAGCCCAGGGCGCCGCGTCGTGTCGAGGGAACCTGCTCAGTCGGCGAGGTCGATCACGATCCAGCCATCCCCCTCGTTCGCGCCGTCGGTGCCGATCGGGTCGGCCCCGGCGTTGTAGCTGCCCGCGCCGCCCGCGACGCGCCCACCTTCGCCGCCGGAGTAGCCGCCGCCGCCGCCGCCGCCGTGGCAGCCGTTGC
>JAKLKD010000299.1 GCA_023150845.1 Myxococcota bacterium
TGGCCGAGCAGCTCGGCGAACATGCCTTGGTAGACACCCTCCCCGCCCACGGTCAGGCGCAGGGTGCTGGGGTCGGGGCGGCTCAGGACGTGATCGGCCCGGGCCGGGGAGCCGACGAGCCAGCGCCGCGGCGCACCGCGACCGTTGAGCTGGGCCCACCACGGCAGGTACATGCCGACGCCAAGATCCGAGCTCGTCACCACGAGCACGTCTTGCCCACGGAGATCCTCCCCGCCGAAGGAGCGTTTCCAGAGCGTGTCGATGGCGGCGTCAAGCTGGGCGAAGACGAGGGGCATCCCCAGCCACACGACCGGCGGCAGGAGCACATGGGCGCCGAGGATGAAGGTGAGCGCCGCGCCGCCGAGCCGACTCCCCGCGCGCCAGGCCGCCGCCGCGCCCAGGGCCAAGACCGACAAGACCGCCGCGCCGCCGAGATCGATGGCGAGGCAGAGCCGGGCCATAGGCAAGGTCGCGAGCACGGGCACGCTGGCGAGGAGCGCCCCCGGCACGAGCCAGCGGAGGCCCCGCCGATCTCCGTCATCAAGCTGGGCCCAGAGCCGCCGGAGCCCCCACGCCGCGCCGAGGGTGAGCGAGAGCCCGATGGCCGCCATGGTCGCGGCGAGGGGCGGGCTCGCCACCGACAGCTCGGCGGGGATCGGCCCGAGCACCGTGCCCATCAAGATCGGGAGGCGCTCGGCGGCGGCGGTAAAGAACAGCGCCGGCGTTCTTGCCGGGTCGATGTAGACGAGGCTCCCCGAGGCCCCATGCCCTGTCGCCTGATAGAGCCCGGCCCAGACCAAGCCGAGCGCCAAGGCCGGGGCCAAGGCCCGGGCCCGAACGGAGAGCCCCCCCGGCGCGGCGAAGAGCTCGTAGCTGCCCAAGAACAAGAGCGCGGCGAGGCCCAGCTCCCCCGCCATCAAGGCCAAGGCGAAGAGCGCCAAGGACAGCGGCGCCCCCCGCCGCCAGCCCTCCTCCCGCCAGCGCAGGTGCGCGAGGAGCCCGAAGAGGCCCAGACACAACGCAACAATCGCGTTGCGATTGGAGAGCCAGCCGACGACCATCCAGCGGTTGTCGCTCAGGGTGTACAGCAGCGCGGCCAGCGGACCCGCAGAGCCGAGGCTACGGCGCAACAACAATGTTGCTGCGACAATCAGCGCGCTGTTCCAGGCCAAGGAGTGCAGGTGGGCGCCGAGGGGTGCCCGCCCGAAGGCCCACACGTCAAACACCCAAAGCACGCTTGAGAGCGGCCTCCAGAAGTTGATGCGCAGGTCCGAGGCGCCCCACCAGGGGCGGATGCCCTCGTCCCTCAAGACGAGGTGTGAGTCAACATCCCCGCTGTAGAACGTGTAGATGTTCGGCAGGCCGAGGATCGGGTCATCGACGCTGTGGGCCGGGAGCGCCGCGGCGACCTCGGCGGGGAGCCGCCCGAGGCGCTCCTCCACCGACATGACCATGAGCAGATCGTCGGTGATGAAGCCGAGGAGGAGCGTCGGCGCGGCGAGGATCCCCGCGAACAAGGCGAGCTTGGCGGGGCCCGCGCCACGGGCCCAGGCCCAGAGGCCGTCGAGGCGGCTGCTCATGGGGTCGGCGCCACGACGTAGGGCGCCAGCGGGCCATCGGCGCGCGCCTTCACAACGACCATGCTGAGATCGAACACGAACAAGAAGCCCCCTTGGGCCACGAGCGCGTCGCCGTAGCCCTGGAGCTCGGGGCGGCCAACCCGGGCGCCACGCTCCCGCAGCCAGAGGCCCGCGGCCATGTAGCCGACGTCGAGGCCCGCGTTGAGCAAGAACACCCCGCGGTCCCGGCTGCCGTCCAGCGCGAGGGCGGGCCAGCTCGGCGCGCGCTCGGCGTCACGATGGGCCGCGGCGAGCCCACCCGCGGCGAGGCCCAGGTTCACGACGTTCCAGGCCGCGCTGCCTTGGGCGAAGGCCTGGGCGCGGGGGTCGTCGATGAGGAGCGCCCCCGCCGTCCCGGCGATGAGGTTCGCCGTCGCCCAGCTCCCGAGGGTGACCATGCCCCGGCGGTCCACGAGGCGCTGGGACGCGGCGACCTCGGCCACCAAGGCCGGGGGCGGCGCCGGGGAGAAGCGTGGGTCGAGCTCAGGCTCCTCCCCCCAGGCCAACGAGGGGAGCAGCCACACGGTCAGCGAGAACGGGCTCATTCACGAGGCCCTCGGGGTGCCTCAGAAGTTTAGCAGCCACCAGCCGCCGTTCGCGGCGAGCACCTGCAGCTCGGCGAGCCCAGCGCTGTCGGAGATCACGCAGACGCCGCTGCGGGTGTGGGAGTTGTTGATGCTCGGCAGGGTGAACAGCATGCGCTGGCCCGCCGAAGACTCCGCCGCCCACACCGCCGGGTAACCCGTGCTGGAGCGCATCAGCTCGATCTCCCCCGTCCCGGCGAGGGTCGTGTAGTCGAGGTCCGCCGAGTACGAGAAGGAGCCGACCGAGCCCGCGGGGCCGGAGATGACCGGGTGGCTCGACCCCGACGCCGTCGCCGTCACCGTGCCGCCGCCGCCGTTGCTCACGAAGGCCCCGACGTGGCTCAGGGTGTACATCGTGGATTTGCCCGTCGCCGAGGCGGTGTTCAGCACGTTGTAGCTGCCGTCATCACCCAAGAACCAGAGCGCCATGCCCGCGGCGGCCGCGCTGTTGAGCAGGGTCTCCGTCGAGGACGCCGCGGCGTCGGACCAGCCGCCGTTGTGGTACGCCACGCCCGCGTAGCCGGAGACGTTCGCGAAGGTGAGGCCGCCGGTGCTGGTCTCGTCGAGGCGCACCGCGCCCAAGCCGACGCTGTTCAGCGCCGTCTCGATGCTCTCGAACTCGTACTGCACGGTGTCGATGCCGTCGCAGGTCACGCCGCCGGAGCGCACGTTGAAGCCGTAGCTCATGATCACGGCGAACTCTTTGCAGTCGGCGACGCCCGAGGCGTCCGCGTCGGTGAGGTCGTTGTCGACGACACCGTCACAGTCATCATCGACGAAGTCGCAGAGCTCGACGGCGTCGGGGTTGATCGCGGCGTCGGCGTCGTCACAGTCGTCGCTGTTCTCGACGCTGCCCGCGGGCTGGTCACAGGCCAAGCTCGCCGCGCCGGCGCCGTAACCGTCGCTGTCGGCGTCGGTGTACCAGGAGTCTTTGCTCGTGCTCGACGTCGAGGAGTCGGCGTCGTCGATGAGCTTGTCGCAGTCGTTGTCGATGCCGTCGCAGATCTCCGTGGCGCGGTGGCTCACGGCGGCGTCGGCGTCATCACAGTCCCGGGCGTTCGCGATGTAGCCGCTGGGCCGCTCACAGGCCTGCACCGACACCGAGGCGTCGCCGGAGCTGTCGCCGTCGCTGTCGGCGTACCAGGTGGAGGCCGTGGAGCTGTCCAAGGAGCTGTCGGCGTCGTCGATGAGGCCGTCGCAGTCGTTGTCGGCGTCGTCACAGACCTCACTCGCCGCCGGGCTCACGGCGCCGTCGCTGTCATCACAGTCCCCGTCCACCGTCGTCGCGCCAGAGGGCGCCTCACAGGCCAGCGCGCCCGTGCCGCTGTCGCCGTAGCCGTCCCCGTCGGCGTCGTCGTAATAGGTGGTCGCCGTGCCGAGGTCGAGGGAGTCGTCCTCGCCGTCGATCAGCGTGTCGCAGTCGTTGTCTAAGCTGTCACACACCTCGGTGGCGTCGGGGTTGATCGTGCCGACGGTGTCATCACAGTCGCCGTCGCCCTCGGTGTAGCCCGTGGGGGTGCTGCAGGCCTCGGCGGGGAAGTCCGCGTCCCCCCAGCCGTCGGCGTCGGCGTCGCGGTAATAGGTGGTCGTCACGCCCTCGTCGACGTCGGCGTCACAGTCGTTGTCTCGTTCGTCGCAGACCTCCTCGGCGCCGGGGAAGCTGCCCGCGTCGCCGTCGTCGCACTCCTCACAGGCCGCGAAGCCGTCGCCGTCGTTGTCGTCGTATCCGACGCTGCCGTCGCAGTTGTAGTCGTTGGGATCCGTGCAGTCCGCCTCTTCTGCGGCGGGGTTGTAGCTCGGGTCGGCGTCGTCACAGTCACCCCCCAAGGCGCTCGTGCCCTCGGGCTGCTCACAGGCCTCGACCGGGGCGCTGTCGTCGCCATAGCCGTCGTTGTCCGCGTCGGTGTAGAAGACGCCCAGCACGTCCTCGTCCACCTCACCGTCGCAGTCGTTGTCGGCGCCGTCACAGAGCTCGGCGGCGTCGGGGTAGGTCGAGGCGTCGTCGTCGTCACAGTCCTCCGACGCGGGCACACCGTCCCCGTCGTTGTCTTCGTCTTGGGGGCCGGTGTCGTCGGTCTCGGTGTCATCCACCTCCGTGTCGTCGCTGTCGTCAGGCTCGCTGTCCACGGTCGAGTCCGAGCCGGTCGGCGGCGCGGAGTCTTCGCCCACGACGACGTCTTTGTTGTCACAAGCGAACAGGAAGAGCGTGAGCAGGGAGATGGGCGCGAAACGCATGGCGGTGCCTCGTCTGGGGGCGAAGGGGTTCGTGCCCAGCATAGCCCTTGAATCGGCGCGCCGAGGGCCTTCAAGTCACCTCTCCCCTCCCCCGTCAAGAGCGGTCGAAAAATGATCCCGTGCACCCCTGGATTCTGGGGTTGAAACAATATTTCATGTGAAAGATCAGCGGGTTCTGGGCTACCTTCATGGCAACCCATCGAAAGGAGCACCCATGCGTAACCCCCACTCTCGGCGCAGCGCCCCACGGCTCCCGAGCGCGCCGCGTCGGCTCGCCTCCGGCCTCACCCTCCTCACCTTGGTGAGCCTGGCCTCGTCCGAGGCCCACGCTGAAGGCAGCGCCCAGTTTGGCGTCACCCAGCAGCTCCAGGCCATCGAGGGGGGCACCACCTACAACCAGTTCTACGTCGATATCCTCGACTACACCAAAGAGAAGATCAAGTGGACGGGCTCGGGGAGCCTCTACATCTACAACTCCTCGGGCACCTACCTCACGACGCTGACGTCCACCCGCAGCTACACGCCCACGAAGAACGACACCTACATCCTGCTGATGTCGTCCAACCAGACGAGCACCTGGGACGTTGAGGTCACCGGGCAGATCGACAGCGGCTACGGGCGCCTCTGGTCCTACTACTGGCACATCAACACCGGCTCGTTCACGGACGCCTACTCCTTCACCGGCAGCGTCTACGCCCTGGTCAACAACGCGAGCACCGGGGAGAGCGCCGTCATCGAGATGAAGACCGACGGGCTCTCGGGCTTCGATTATTACATCCTCGCGAACAGCCTGGGCGTCGAGGGCGCCAACGGCCGCTCCGTGGACTCAAGCCTCGGCTACAGCGTCACGGTCGAGCACCCGATCTACCTCCGGCCCCCCTCCATCGCGACCTACAGTTTCACCTCCCCCGCCATCTCTTTGGCGGAGTTCAGCGGCGGCGCGGAGGAGTGCTCGACGGTCGCGCCCGGCTACAGCACCGGCGAGTTCAAGTTCACGAGCTCCACCGACGGCACCGGCCACATCATCTGTGACCTCAACGGCGACGGCGACTACGACCTCACCTCCGACGACGACCTCCACCTCGTCTTCAGCGTCTTCGCGGGCGACAACAACACCACCTGGGACGGCACCGACAACGCGGGGAACAACGTCGCGGACGGCACCTATAGCTGCATCGGCATGGTGACCGTCGGTGAGTTCCACTACATCGGCCTCGACATCGAGACGAGCTACTCCGGCTTCCGGCTGTTCACCCTGGACACCTCGCTGAACCGCACCGGCCTCACGATGTACTGGAACGACGCCGACGTGCAGGCCAACGACGTGCTGATGCCGAGCGGCGCGTATGGCCTGGAGAGCTCCGGCGGCGGCATCAAGAGCGGCAACTACACCGACGCCGTCTCCCCGAACGTCAACGCCCGCTCTTGGGGCGCCTTCAAGACGACCACCTCCACGGGCTACCTGTCCAAGGGCGACTTCGCCTTCATGGACACCTACGCCTTCGTCGACTCCGACATCTCCTCGACCTTCACCGTCTCCGTGGTCAGCGCCACACTCGACACAGACCGCGACGGCGTGCTGGACGTAGACGAGGAGTGTGAGTACGGCACGGACATCAACGACGCCGACAGCGACAACGACGGCCTCAACGACGGCGACGAGCTCGACGCCGCCACGGACCCTCTGGACACCGACACCGACGGCGACGGTCTCAGCGACGGCGACGAGGTCAACACCATCGGCTCGGACCCCCTGGCCGCCGACACCGACGGCGACGGCCTCGATGACGCCGAGGAGGTCAACGTCGAGGGCACCGACCCCACAGACAGCGACAGCGACGGCGACGGCCTCTCCGACGGCGCCGAGGTCAACACCAACGGCACCGACCCCAATGACGGCGACACCGACGGCGACGGCCTCGGCGACGGCACCGAGGTCAACACCACGGGCACCGACCCCAACGACGGCGACTCCGACGGCGACAGCCTCAGCGACGGCGCCGAGGTCAACACCACCAAGACCGATCCCAACGACGCCGACTCCGACGGCGACAG
>JAKLKD010000300.1 GCA_023150845.1 Myxococcota bacterium
TACCGGCGGGGCGGCGCTCGGCGCGGGCGCGGCGGCGGGCTTCGGCGCCGGGGCAGGCGCGGCCTTGGGTTTGGGCGGCGGCCAGGTCAGCGCGCCCTCGCGGAGCACCAGGGCCCCACGCACGGCCTCGTCCTCGTCGTCGAGCTTAAAGGTGGCCCCGCCCATGTCGTCGAGGAGGTGGCAGAGGTTCGAGGCGAAGAGCTGGCTGGCGACGGTGGGCAGGCGGCTCGTGAGGTCGGTGTAGCCGATGACCGTCACGCCGTGGGCCTGCACGACCTGGCCGGGGGTGGTGAGCTCGCAGTTGCCGCCTTGTTCGGCGGCGAGGTCCACCACGACGGAGCCCTCACGCATCACGTCGAGCATGTCGGCGGTGATGAGCTTCGGCGCGGGCTTGCCGGGGATGAGCGCCGTGGTGACGACGATGTCCACCTCGGCGCACTGGGCCTTAAAGAGGGCCATCTCGGCGGCGATGAACTCCGGGCTCATCGTCTTGGCGTAGCCGCCTTCGCCCTCGCCGGACTCCTGGAGGCTGACCTCCAAGAACTCAGCGCCCATGGACTGCACCTGCTCCCGAACCGCCGGGCGCACGTCGAAGGCCCGGACGATGGCGCCGAGGCTGCGGGCGGCGCCGATGGCCGCGAGGCCCGCCACGCCCGCGCCGATGACGAGCACCTTCGCCGGGGGGACCTTGCCCGCGGCGGTGATCTGCCCGGTGAAGAAGCCGCCGTAGTGGTTCGCGGCCTCGATGATGGCCCGGTACCCGGCGATGTTCGCCATGGACGAGAGCACGTCCATCTTCTGCGCGCGGGAGATGCGCGGCACGGCGTCCAGCGCCAGGACCGTCGCCCGGCGGGCGGCGAGACGGTCGAGGAGCGCGGCGCTCTGGGCGGGGAAGATGAGGCTGATGAGGCGTCCGCCCTCACGGAGCAGCTCCGCCTCGTGCACGCCGAGGTCGGGGTGATCCGTCGGCGGGCGCACCTTGAGCACGAGGTCAGACTGGGACCACAAGGAGCGCGCGTCGGGCACGATGGTGGCCCCGGCCTCGACGTAGGCCGCGTCGGTGAAGCGCGCCTCAAGCCCGGCCTGGGTCTCGATGAGCACCTCAAAGCCGAGCTTGATCAGCCGCCGCGTAGAGTCGGGCGTCGCGGCGACCCGCCGCTCACCCGCGTGCACCTCTCTGGGGATCCCGACCTTCATCAACGCTCCCGTCAGCAGGCCGAATGTTTAACATGCCTCGACGGGCGCGCCGCATGACGGTGATCGGGAGAACGGAGAGGATCAGTAGTGCTCGTAGGCCCCGATGTCAGGGCCGAGACCCGAGGGCCGGGGGCGGCCGTCGAGGTCCTCCGCGAGGCTCACGCCCGCCCCGGCGTCGACGAGGGGCGAGTCAGACTGGGGCCGCAGGTCGGGCTCAACCTCCAGGGGCCGCATCAACGAGGCCTCGGCGGCGGTGCCCAAGAAGTTGTCGGACTCCGCGAGCTCGCCGGTCCAGCGCTCACCGCTCATCGTGAGCTCGCCGTAGCCGATGACCGCGGTGTTTCGCAGGGTGAGCTGGGTGTCTCCGCCGAGGGAGATCGCGCCGAATCGGCCCTCGCCGCTGAGGTCGACGAAGGTGCCGTGGAGGATCTCCGCCGGGCAGCCTTGGAGGCGGATCGCCGGGGCGATGGGGGACACGTCGGTCAAGGCGAGGTTCTCGACGCGGACCTCGGCGCCGCCGCGGCAGGCGGCCTGGAGCACCGCCGCGCCGTCGGTGTGGGCGGAGACCGCGCGCAGTACGGCGCCGCCTTGGGAGACGAGGCGGGGCCCGCCGCCGGAGACGCTCGGGCGCTCCAAGGTGGAGCTCTCCAAGAGCAGGGTGCCTGTCGAGTGCAGGTCCCCGGCGAGCTCACCGACGTTGTCCCGCAGGCGCAGATCCCGGGCGTAGAGGTCACGCTCGGCGAAGACGCCGCCGATGTCCGAGCGGCCCAAGGTGCCGTTGCCGAGGATCTCCCCGCCGGTCCAGACCACCGCGCCCTCTTCGCCGTACAAGAGGGCGCCGGTCGCGCCGTTCCGCACGAGGGACACGTCGGTCAGGGTGAGGGACGAGCCGTGCAGAGCGAGCAGGCCGACGCCGTTCTCTTCAGCGCTGAGGTCCACGAGCTCCGCCTCAGCCTCGCCGCCGAGCGCCACGCCACGGGCGCCGCCCTGCAGGGTGAGCCCCGAGACGAAGAGGTCCATCGCGTAGAGGCCGAGCACCGTGTCGCCGCCCTCAAGGGGATCGTCGTCGGAGAAGCGCGACTCGAGGATCGTCTCCCCCGCGCCAGCGCCGATGAGCCGCACGGAGTCCGTCTCCAAACGGATCGCCTCGCGGTAGACGCCGGGGCTCACGCAGACGGCGACGCCGGGCTCGGCGAAGTCCAAGGCGTCTTGGATCGATGCGAAGCGCCGAGGATCGCCTTCGACGAGCTGGTGCGCCTCGCCGGGGGCGACCACGGAGAGGCGATGTACACCCTGGCCCTTGCAGGGGTCGTCAGCGCAGGCGGTGAAGAGGAGGGAAGAGGTGCCGAGGAGCAGCAGCGGGAACAGCGGGAGAGCACGCATCTTGACCTCAGCGCGCCCGAGGGCGCGAGGACGGACAGAAGCCTCCTAGAAGTAGTAGTGGAGGCCGAGGGTGGGGGCGCCGGAGACCGTGTAGATGTCGAGCGCGCCGTCGCGGGCCGCGCCGTCGGCATCCGTGCCGCTGAGGTAGTCGAGGTTCACACCCCACTCCGCGGACACGCCCAGGTTCTCCAGCCCAAAGAAGAAGAACTCCGCGCCCATGGCGGGCTGCACCCGCAGGCCGCTGAGGTCGCTGACCTGCAAGAACCCGGCGCCGACGGAGGCGTAGAGGTTCATGTTGTCCTCGGCGACGAAGCCGTAGAGCACACGGCCGCCGATGAACAGGCGGTCGCCCGCGCCGTCGAGGATCGAGGCCCCGGCGGAGACGCCGAGCTGAATGTTGATCGCCTCGGACTCGGCGGGGAGCCCCACTTTGACCGAGATGGACGGGATCTCCGAGAGCTGGTTCTGGTAGCCGACGCCAACGCGCTGGCGGAGATCTTTCGCCGACGCCACAGCGGGCACGAGGAGCAGGGACAGCGAGATGGCGAGGCGGGACATGAATCCTCCACGAGCAGTATGACCGATGCTGTTGGCCTGTCAAGAGTGACCCTTCAAGCAAAGTCTAGGTCAAGCGGGGCGCAACATTGGTCGCCGAATGCAGATAGAATGCTGATCATCACGTCGAGGACCGCGTGTTAGCCCTCATCACCTTTATAAACTGTGTCATCGTGACTGACGCAGAGCTAGCGGCCAGGAAGGCCCAGCTTGGCGTTGACACGTCGACGGCGCACTCCGACAGCGATGTCGGGGGAGATACGGGGATCGAACATGATCCTGCGCAGGATCCTGTGATCCTGTCAGGAACTGTCTCGGCCTCCGCGGACGCGCTCCTTCGTGCGGGGAGCGCCCGAGCAGGGCTTATCCCTGTCAACCTCAACGCGGAGCTCTTGGTCGACGCCGTGCCTGCGGTGTGGGCGGTGACCGATCTCACCGGGCTCTACGCAGGCGCCACCGGCACCTTCGTCATGGCGAGCCTGAGCCCGCCGGAGGACCTCCGCGCGCCCTTCACCGCCGATCCCGCGGCCCAAGGCGCGCTCTACGCCCTCGTGGCCTGGGTGGATGACGACAAAGACGACACCTTCGACGCTGGTGAGCAGCCCATCGACATCGGGGTCAACCAGCTCCTCGCCTACTCCCGCGCCCCCTCGGAGCTCGCGGCCGACGGTGGTCTGCCCGCGGGCTACAGCCTCGTCAGCCTCGATCTTGCCACCCGCACGCTCTCCGGCGCCGTGAAGCCGATGGAGCAGCGCCTGAGCCTGGACCTCCCCGGCGCGCTCTTGCCTCTCAGCCCCCGCACCTTGACCCTTGAGCTCGACAAGAGCTCAAAGCAGGCCTTGGCCGACGTGGGGGAGACCGGCCGTGTCGCCGTGCTCGGCTACGAGGTGGTCACGGAGCCCTCGGGTTACCCGGTGCTCATCGACGAGGCCTTTAAGGGCGGCAGCAGCCACACCCTGACCGGCCCCTTCGCCGAGCCCGCGCGTGAGGCCTTCGCGGTGGAGTGGTCCGACAGCGCCCTCACCAGCGTTCACGTCGAGATCGCCCCTTTCATCGCCTTGGCCTACGATGACGTTGACCAGGACAGCTCCTATGACGCCTCCCTTGACCTGATGTTGGCGTGTAGCTGCGAGGAGCGTGAGCCGCGCGCCTTCGTCTTCGTGCGTCCGGACTGTTTCCAAGGGATCTTCGCGTTGCCTAGCCTCGGCAGCTACGGCTGGATGGTCGTCGATGACGTCTTGCCGATGACGATGAGCCCGACGCAGTACACCGACGGCGTCGGGCTCGCGCGGGTGCACGGCGCGCGGCCCTGAGCGAGGCAGAGCGCTGGGCCGTGGCCGCTCAGCGGTGGCCGCTCAGATGTGTACGCTCACGCCCAGGGCCTCGGCGACCGCCTCCATGACGGCCTCCCCGGCGGTGGGGTGGTTGTGGATGGTGTGCACGAAGGTCTCGGCGTCGACCTCACCGCTCTTGGCCATGACGACGTTGGCGAGGAGCTCCGTGGCGTCGTAGCCGAAGATGTGCGCGCCGAGGATCTCGCCGTACTTGGCGCCGATGAGCACCTTGACGAAGCCCTCGGTGTGGCCCGTGCCCCGGCTCTTGCCGTTGGCGGCGAAGGGGAAGCGGCCGACCTTGTACTCCACCCCGGCGGCCTTGAGCGCGGCCTCGGTGCGGCCGACAGACGCGATCTGCGGCTGGCAGTAGGTGCCCGCGGGGATGGTGTCGCGGTCGAGGTCGGGGACGTGGCGGCCCGCGATGCGCTCGACGCAGATGTGGGCCTCGGCGCTGGCCTTGTGGGCGAGCATCGGCGGACCCGCGACGTCGCCGATGGCGTAGACGCCGGGGACGTTTGTGCGGTAGGAGCGGTCCACGACGATGAACCCGCGGTTCGTGGCGACGCCGAGCTGCTCCAGGCCGAGATCCTCGATGTTCGCCGCGACGCCTAAGGCCAGGAGCGTGATGTCCGCCTCCAGCGCCGTTCCGTCCTTGAGGGTGACGCGGGTGCCGTCGCCGACCCGCTCCACTCGGTCGCAGAAGGCGCCGGTCTTGATCTGCACGCCCTCCTTGGTGAAGTGGCGGGCCAAGGCGTCGGCGAGCTCAGCGTCCTCGACCGGGGCCACCTGGGCGGCGCCCTCGACGAGGGTGACGTTCACGCCCATCTGGCGCCAGAACCAGGCGAACTCCAGGCCGATGGCCCCCGCGCCGAGCACGATGGCCGAGGCGGGGAGCTTGTCGAGCACGATGGCCTCGCGGGAGGTCAAGATGCGCTCGCCGTCCGGGGCAAGGCCCGGGAAGGTGCGTGAGCGCGCGCCGGTGGCGATGATGACGTGTTTGGCCTGGTGGCGCTCGGTCTTGCCGTCCGCGGCGGTGACCTCTACCTCCCCGGCGGCGACGAGGCGCCCGGTGCCGGAGATAGAGGTGACGCCGTACTTCTTGAACAAGAACTTCACGCCCTTCTCGGAGCGGTCGGCCACGCCGCGAGAGCGCTTGATCACCTTGGGGAAGTCGACGGTCACCTCGCCGACGTTGACGCCGTACTCGCTGAGGTGCCGGGCGGTCTGGGCGTACTCCGCGCTCTTGAGCAGGGCCTTCGAGGGGATGCAGCCCCAGTTCAGGCAGACGCCGCCGAGGCGGTCCTTCTCGACGCAGGCCGCGCTGAGGCCGAGCTGGGCGGCGCGGATCGCGGCGACGTAGCCGCCGGGGCCCGAGCCGATGACGAGCACATCAAACTGGGCCATCGTCACACCACCAAGAGCAGGGGACGCTCGATGAGCTGGCGCAGGGCCGCCAAGAAGCGGGCGCCCAAGGCGCCGTCGATGACGCGGTGATCGCAGGTCATCGTCACCCGCATCCGCCAGCCGACGCCCAAGGCGCCGTCCTTCACCACGGGCTCCTGCTGGAGCGCGCCGACGGCCAAGATGCCCGCCGCCGGGGGGTTGAGGATGGCGGTGAAGTGCTCGATGCCCATCATGCCGAGGTTCGAGACCGAGAAGCTGGCCCCGGTGTACTCCTCGGGCTGGAGCTTCCGGGCCCGGGCGCGCTCGACGAGGGCGCGGGTCTGGGCGGCGAGGTCGAGGAGGCTCAGCTTGTCGGCGCCGCGCACGATCGGGGTGATGAGGCCGTCCTCAAGGGCGACGGCGACGCCTAGATCGACGCTGCCGAAGCGGGTGATGGACTCTTCACCCCAGGCGGCGTTGCACTCGGGGACCTCGGCCAAGGCCCGGGCGACGGCGAGGAGCGTGAGGTCGTTGAAGCTGACCTTCGCGCCCTTGGCGCTGAGCTGCTGGTTGAGGGTCGTTCGGAACGCCACGAGGTTGTCGCAGTCGTAGTTCG